>NZ_JBQQBR010000014.1:0-258023 GCF_052245935.1 Nonomuraea sp. 3N208
GCAACCGGCTCGTCGGCATCCTCCACGGATGCCTCAAAACCCACACCCACTACGACCAAGCAACCGCATGGTCACACCGGCAACACGACCTCGCCGCTTGACATTCCGGCTCCAGGGATGTCTGTCCGGAGCTCGATCGCGCGAAGCGCCCGATGCGGAGGGCCATGCAGTTAGGGCGGAGTCAGGGCGGCTTCTAGGAGGAGAGAGCCCGCTCCCAGCAACGCGGCGTCGCGGCCGGCTCTGGCTGGGGCGATTTCCAGGTCTCTGGTGGCCAGGGGGAGGCAGCGTTCCCAGACGGCGGCACGGATCGAGGTGATCAGGGGTTCGGCCGCCGACAGGCTGCCGCCCACTGCCACCACGTCCGGGTTGAAGAAGTTCACCAGGACCGTCAGCACCTCGCCTATGCGGCGGCCGGCGTTGCGGACCATGCTCGTCGCCTCAGGGACGGCGTCGTGCACCAGACCTACGATGTCGGCCGGGCGGGTCACCTCGATGCCGGCCTCCGACAGTGCCGTCATCAGGGCGGCGCCGCTCGCGTACGCCTCCAGGCAGTCCGGGTGGCCGCAGGCGCAGATGACGGAGGAGTCGGAGCGGACCCGGACGTGGCTGATGTCGCCGGCCGCGCCGCGGCCGCGATGCAGGCGGCCGTTGACGATCACGCCGCAACCTATGCCGGTGCCTGCCTTGACGACCATGAGATTCTCGTGGTCCGGCCACCAGCGGGCCTCGCCGGCCGCCATCAGGTTCGCGTCGTTCTCGACGAGGATGGGCAGGTCGTAGCGGGTGGCCAGGTGGTCGGCGACGGGGAAGTCGTTCCAGCCGGGCATGCGGGAAGGGGTGACGACGCGGCGGGTGGCGGGGTCCACCGGGCCGGGAATGCCGGTGCCGACCCCGCGGAGCGGCACTCCGGCCGGTACGTGCGCCGCCACCAGCTCGTCGAAGGCGTCGGCGATGCCGTCGAGCGTGGTCCGCGGGCCGTCGGCGATCTCGCATGCACGTTCCTCCACCAGGAACGGGGTGCCGCTCAGGTCGAGCAGACCCAGGCGTACGTGGTGAGCGCCCAGGTCGGCGACGGCCAGCACGCCGGCCGTGGGGGAGAGGCGGAGCAGGCGCGGGCGTCGGCCGCCCCGGGAGGCGCCGGAGCCCTCCTCGGCCAGCAGGCCCGCGTCGATGAGCTCCTCCACGCGCAGCGACACGCTCGACGCGGCCAGGCCGGATAAGCGCGCCAGGTCGGCGCGGGACTCCGCCTTGCCGGTGGCGACGAGTCGCAGCAGATCGCCCTGTGCCCCCTGCACGGGCAGCCTTTGATTCATCAGAAATCTCCGTGGATATTCCGGCCTTCAGGCCGTAGAGGAAACAGACTCATGCGCAGCAGGGAGGGGACGGCGATTCGACGCCAGGCGACTCGCCGTCGAACCAGTCACGGTGGCGCATCGCCTTCGCTTTCTGCTTGGTGGTGGTAGGCGTAACCGTCGCCGCGTTGCAGCAGGCGGACGTGCCGATGGCCGATGCCCTGGACGGTGCCGCGAGCGGTGGTGATGTTGAAGCTGCCGGTGGAGCGGACGGCGACCCGGCCGGTGTGAACCCCGGCATTTTTGCCGGAGGGCACGCTGGCGGATACCAGGTCACCGGTGGCGAACCCGTGGATCTGTTTGACTCTGGGCAGCCGTAGCCGGGGGAACCCGTACCGGTCGGTGCGGGTGCGGGCGTAGCGGCCGCGACCGGCGCAGGCGGCCACCAGCACGACGGCCGGGCAGCTGGTCACGGCGTCGAGCTCGCCGACGTGCAGGGCGTCCAGAGTGTGCGACTTGGCGGCGCCGGTCCGCGACCGGTTCCACTTAGTCCGCCCGCCGGAGGCGGCGTGCACGGCCAAGCCCGTCGCGGCCAGGGCCCGCCACAGCGCTTGCCGGGTCGCGTTGAGGGCCGCCGCGTCCCTGAGCGGCGCCTTGGCCTGAGCCAGCACACGCGCCAACACCTTCGGGCGTCCTGCCAGGAACTCCTGTACTGGGCGCGCGTTCTTGGCCTGGTTGCAGCCGATGCAGGCCACGGTCAGGTTCGAGATCCGGTCCGAGCCGCCGCGGGCGCGGGGATGGATGTGGTCGATGTTCAGCGGCACGCCGCTGGTGCCGCAGTAGGCGCAGGTGCGGGCCCACTTTTCCAGCAGGTATTCGCGCACCTCGTACCCGCACAAGGTGCCCTGCTGGTACTCGGCCCCTTCCAGCGGGCGGCCTGCGGACATGGCATGGGTGTCGAAGGCCACCCGCTCCACGTGCACGGCCCGCACCGGCGCCCACCGGGCCAGTCGGTCCACCCAGCTCATGGTGGTCTCCACCCGGTGTCGCAGCGCCGGGGGCAGCCATCCCTCGTGCCGGTCTCGGTTGAGGAAACGCGGCGCCCGGTAGCGCAGGTTCGCGCCCCGGCGGCGCCGCCGCAAGGCGGCCCGCGCCGCCAGCCGGTCGCGGATGCGCCCGCCCCGGTGGTCGAGCTGCACCGCGAACAGCCCGGTCCGGGTGCCGTCGCCGTCGTGGAAGACGGCCAGGCCGGTGTGCTTGCTGCCGGGGTCGACGCCGACCTCGACGCCGGGCACCGCGCAGGTGTCGGCGTCCCGGTCTTTCAGCCGGATGACCAGGGGGGTGTGCCGGTGGATCACCGCCCGGCCGGAGGCCAGCAGCTTGCGCGCCATCGCCGGGCGGGTGGGTTGAAGCGGCGCGCCGTGCTTGTCCAGCACGAACACGCGCGGTTGGTGTGACTGGGGTGCGGCGGGAATGCCGCGGCCTCCCTCAGCGTCGCCTGACGCCTCGGGGTGACGCCCCCCGCGCGGTGCGGTGCGGTGGGTCTCCCCTCGCCCATGTCCCACGCCGGGTGCGCGGCTTGCCGCGCGCCTGTCCCCCGTTTCGTCCCTGCTCCCGGGGTTGTCTGCTGAGACAGGTTCCAGAGCGTGCCGCTGAGGAAGCACGGCACGGTGGGTCTTCTGTCCTGCGTGAAACGTAGCCATCAAGGATGCACCTCCTTGTCGGTGATGGCTCGGGCTGGTCAAACAACGCCCACCCGCCGACGACGCACAGCCGTCCACGGCGGACAAGCCCCGACCTTCAAGCCAGGGGAGCGTTTGACGTGAGATACCTACCTACCATGCAGGACTTCCGCCGACAACGTATTGACTTGCTGCGAAATATCCCACTACGGTCCGGACTATCTTCGAAATCGAAGGAAGCGGCCGTTCGTCAACTACCACCGGCGAAAGCTGGTGGCTTGCTCTCACGGTCCCGTCTGGCTGAGAGGAGGCCGGTAGCGTGCGGCTGGTTGACAGCACCCCAGCCCGCAGCGCGTGCGGTGGGATAGAGCCGGAGCTGTACCACCGACGGCAGACCTTTCCGCTTGGCGGCGGAGCGGCGGATCGCCATCGCGCACCTCCTGTCATCAGAGCCTCACCCGCCGCATATATTACCCTCTGTTACCGATGTTTTCCATACTGTTTTCGAAAGGAGGGGTGGCGCTTCCTCCCGGCCCTGAAGCTGAAGGACCGGGTCTCCGCGCTACAGCCCAGATGAAGAGGTTTGTCGCTGCCGCCGCAGTCTCCCTGTTAGTCCTGTCGGCCTGCGGTGAGTCGAGCAGCCCCGCTGTCCCCGGGGCCACGTCCCCCCAGAGCGACGTCCTGGCCAAGGCGCCCGTCGCGACGGCGGCCGAGATCCTGCCCGGCTCCACCATGGAGAAGATCAAGCAGCGCGGCGAGCTCCTCGTGGGCGGCTCGCTGGACGCACCCCTGCTGTCGCAGCAGAATCCGGCCACCGGCGAGGTGGAAGGGTTCGACGCGCAGATGGGCAAGGCCCTGGCGAAGTACATCCTGGGCGAGCCCAAGGTGAAGATCGTCAACTCGGCGTCGGAGACCAGGGAGGCGCTGCTCGCCAACGGCACCGTCGACGTGGTGTTCCAGACGTACACGATCACGGAGGAGCGGGCGAAGCAGGTCGCGTTCGCGGGCCCGTACTACACCTCCGGTCTGACGATCGCGGTGAAGAAGGGCACGACGGGCATCACCAAGCCGGAGGACCTGAACGGCAAGAAGGTCCTCGCGGGCGCGAACACCCCGGCCATCCCGGCGATCAAGAAGCTGGCGCCGCAGGCCGAGATCATCACGTTCGGCAGCGACCCCGAGTGCATCCAGGCGCTCAAGCAGGACCGGGGCGTGGCGTACGTGCAGGACGAGACGATCCTCATCGCCGACGCCAAGAAGGATCCGTCGATCGAGATCGTGACGAAGCCGTTCACCACCGATCCGTACGGCATCGGGCTCAAGCACGGCGACGACCAGGCGAAGAAGTTCGTCAACGACTGGCTCAAGAAGATGCAGGACGCGGGCGTCTGGCAGGAGATCTGGAAGACGTCCATCGGCACCGTCGTGACCGGCGATGCGCCGGCACCGCCGCAGATCGGGTCCGTGCCGGGGTCCTGATGGGAGTCCTTCTCGAGCACCTGCCCGAGCTGTGGCAGGGGCTGATCGTGACGCTCCAGCTCACCGCCGCGTCCTTCGCGGGCGCGGCGGTGCTGGGCGTGCTGGTCTGCGCGCTGCGCGTCAGCCCGGTGGGGGTGCTGCGCGCCCTCGGCACGGCGTACGTCGAGACGCTGCAGAACCTGCCGCTGCTGGTGCTGCTCGTGCTGGCCGTCTTCGGCCTGCCGGAGATCGGCATCCAGGCCGACCTGATGGTGACCGCCGTCGTGGTGATCGCCGTGTACGAGGCCGCCTACATCGGCGAGGCGCTGCGCTCGGGCGTGAACTCGGTGTCGAAGGGGCAGGGCGAGGCGGCGCGGGCGATCGGCCTGACCTTCGGCCAGTCGCTGCGGAACGTCGTCCTGCCGCAGGCGCTGCGGACGGTGGTACAGCCGATCGGCAACATCTTCATCGCCACCACCATGAACACCGCGCTGGCCGCGGCCGTCGGAGTCGTCGACCTGACCGCCGCCGCCAACCGCGTGAACCTCGTCGAGGCCCAGCCCATCCCGATCTTCGTTGGCGCGGGAATCGCGTACGGGCTGATCGCCGCCGCGGCCGGCTTCGTCACCGGCAGGCTGGAGCGTCGGCTGGTGATTCTCCGATGAGCACTGTTCTGTTCGACGAGCCGGGGCCCAAGGCGCGCCGGCGCATCCGAGTGGCGACCGTGCTCGGCACGCTGGCCGCCCTGGCGCTGGCCGCGCTGGCCGTGCGGCAGTTCGCGGCGAACGGGCAGCTCGACGCCGCCCGGTGGCAGCCGTACGCGACCTGGCCCATGTGGCGGTACCTGCTGGACGGGCTGTGGTCGACGTTCCTGGCGGCCGTCGTGTCGGCGGCGTTGTCGATGGCGCTCGGGCTGGTCCTCGCACTGGGGCGGGTGTCACCGCGGGCATGGGTGCGCGGCCCGGCCGCCACCTATGTCGAGGTGGTCCGGACGATCCCGGCATTGCTGCTGGTGTACGTGGTGCTGTTCGCGCTGCCGCGGTACGGGATGGACCTGCCGCTGTTCTGGAAGCTGGTCGCGCCGCTGACAGTGTCCAACGCGGCCGCGTACGCGGAGATCTTCCGCGCCGGCGTCAACTCGATCGAGCGCGGCCAGACCGAGGCGGGCCTGGCTGTGGGCCTCACGCGGCTCCAGACGATGCGGCTGATCGTGTTGCCGCAGGCCGCCCGCAGGGTGCTGCCGTCACTCGTCAGCCAGTCCGTCGGGCTGCTCAAGGACACCTCGCTCGGCTTCGTCGTCAGCTACGGCGAGCTGCTCTACAGCGGCAAGGTCCTGGCGGCCTACAACGGCCTGCTCATCCAGACGTACCTGGTCGTGGCGCTGATCTATCTGGTGGTCAACATGTCGCTGTCGAAGCTGGCCCGCACGCTGGAGGCGCGCCAGCCCGTCACATGGAGAAGGAGAACCGCACGTGCCTGAGCTCGCCGTCCTGGCCGAGGTGATCCGCTCGGGATTCGTCGAGAGCGTCCACTACGGCAGCGCCGTCGGGCTCGACCCGTCGGGGCGGGCCGAGGTGGCGCTGGGCCTGGTGAACGCGCCGGTGCTGCCCCGCTCGTCGGCCAAGCCGTTCCAGGCGCTGGCCTGCCTCACGGCGGGCGCCGGAGCTCGCGCGCTGGCGGGGCCGCGCCTCGCGATCGCGGCGGGCAGCCACACGGGCGAGGACTTCCACGTACGGGTGGTGCGGGAGGTGCTCGCCGACTACGGCCTGGACACCGGGGCGCTGCGCTGCCCGCCGTCCTGGCCGGAGGACCAGCCGACGATGCACGAGCTGATCAGGCAGGGCGCCGGCTTCTCCCGCGAGCGAATGAACTGCTCGGGCAAGCACGCCGCCATGCTCGCCGCCTCCGTCGCGAACAATTGGGACGTGCCCGGCTACCTGTCGCCCGAGCACCCCCTGCAGCTGCGAGTGCGTTCGGTCACCGAGGAACTGGCGGGGGAGAAGGCCGCGCACGTGGCGGTGGACGGGTGCGGCGCGCCGCTGTTCGGGCTGTCGCTGACCGGGCTGGCGCGGGCCGTGCAGTCTCTGGTGCTGGCCGCGCCGGGCAGCGCGCCGCGCCAGGTCGCCGACGCGATGCGCGCCCACCCCGAGTACGTCGGCGGCACCGGCCACCCGAACACCGAGCTGATGCGGGCCCTGCCGGGCGCTCTCGTCAAGGGCGGCGCCGAGGGCGTGCTGGTGGCGGCGCTGGCGTCGGGGCACACGGCGGTGGTGAAGGTCATCGACGGCAGCCCGCGAGCCACGACGGCCATCGCGCTGGGCGTGCTGCGGCTGATGGGCTGCGACGTCACACCTGCCGCGGCGTTCGAGCACGTGGACGTGCTGGGCGGCGGCGTCCCCGTGGGCCGGATCGCCGTCATGCCGGCGTAGAGTGCTCCCGCCGCATAAGTACGGCCGCGCCTGCCAGGGGCATCGGCGCGGCCGTGGGCGCCACGGTTCATGTTCACCGTGTAATGGCCACCACGATAGCGCTGCGAGGCCGGCGAGGCGGCCGGATTCCGGCAGCCGGCCGTGTCGGCCTACAGCGTCTTGTCGCTATCAACTGCGCAATGTCACATGTCTCCCCGCGTCCCGATAGGTTGCAAAGAGGATCACTCGCGGAAAGGAACGACGATTGGCTGTCGATTTGGTGATCTTCGACTGTGACGGGGTGCTCGTGGACAGCGAGCCCATCTCCGTACGCGTGGGCACGGCCGCGCTGCGTCGCCTGGGCTGGACGATCGACGAGGCGGAGTACGCCGAGCGGTTCGTGGGCTGCACCAACGAGTACTGGGCCGAGCAGATCGGCGAGACGCCGGCGGGCTGGTGGGAGGGGCTGATCGCCGAGTACGCCGCCGCGATCAAGGCCGAGCTGTGCACCGTCGAGGGCATCGAGGAGGCACTCGACCGGCTGACCGTGCCCAGTTGCGTGGCCTCCAACGGCCGGCACACCACGATCCGCCGCAGCCTGGAAGTCACGGGGCTGGCCGAGCGGTTCGCTGGGCGGGTGTTCAGCGCCGAGGACGTGGCCGAGGGCAAGCCGGCGCCGGACTTGTTCCTGCACGCGGCCGCCACGATGGGAGTGGCGGCGGAGCGGTGCGTGGTGGTGGAGGACAGCCCGTTCGGGGTGATGGCCGCGGTCAGCGCGGGCATGCGCTGCCTGGCCTACGCCGGCGGCCTCACCCCGCCAGCCCGACTGACGGGCCTGGGCGCCACCCTCTTCCACGACCCGGCCATGCTTCCAGACCTGATCGGCGCCCTCGGCTGATCAGGCCTTCTCCGGTATTGGTGGCGCACAGTAGCGCGAGTTACACACACATTTGACATGTGTGTGGCGTGTGTGGCGCAACGTCCGTATTTGACATCCTCCGCCTCCTAAGCTCGAAATTGTGTGCCTGGCGATCTGTCCTGCCGCGACGTTGCATGCTGCATTGGTGTCCGCGTTGCAGCAGAAGGCCGCCTTATACCCCCCGCCCCTGAAAGGCCGAGCCTTTCGCCGAGAAACCTGGTGGTGGCGCATGTGGGCGTAAGGGCGGTGCGGGTCGACAGCGGCGGCACGCTCATCAGCGCGCTCCTGGCGGACTGGCTGGTGGACGACGTCATCCTGCTCGTCCACCCTCGCCCGACGGCCTGGTGTGGCTGCGCTATCACCGCTGACGGGTGCGCCCGTCCTCGTCCAGATAGTCGCGCCACGACCGCTTCGGGTTCCAGCCCAGCAGGCGGTGTGCCTTCGCGCACGAGATGCCCGACGCGTCCGGCCGGCCGAGCGGCCGCAGCTCGATCTGGTCGCCGAAGTACTGCCGCAACGTCGCGGCGAAGTCGTGCCCGCCCACATTGTCCGGCGAGGCGATGTAGAACACCTCGTGGCCGGGCAACTGTGACTCGACGGCCAGGACGATGGCGTCCGCGAGGTCGTACGCGTCGATGTAGCTCCACAGGCCCGCGCCGGCGAGCGACGGGTCGCGGACCATCGGGCCGAGGTTGCGCTCGTAATTGCCCTCGTGCTGGACCCAGCTCGGCCGCAACGAGATGCACCTGATGTCGGAGCGGCGGACGGCGGCGTCCATGAGCTGCTCGCCGAAGTGTTTGGCCAGCGCGTACGGGTCCTGCGGCCGGATCGGGTGATCCTCGTCGACCGGCGCGTAGTCGGGCAGGAACTTCCGCTCGGGGAAGAAGAACCCCGGGACGGTCTCGCTGGAGATGTTCACGAACCGCGGCACGCCGAACCGCACGGCCGCCTCGATCAGGTTGAACGTCGACATCAGGTTGTTCTGGAACACCACCTGTGGCGGGTTGTGGGTCGGGTCAGGGAGCGCGGCGGCGTGCACCACCGCCTCGGCCCCGCGTACCACGGCGAACGCCTGCCCGGCATCGGTCAGGTCGGCCTGCAGGTAGGAGGGTTCGCCGGGCTCGGGCCGCTCCCAGACCGGGCGGGTGAGGTCGACGGCGGTCACCGCGTGACCGGCCTCCATCAACGCCTTGACGGCCGCACGCCCGACCTTGCCGTGGGCTCCTGTGACGACGACGCGCATGGGTGACTCCTTCAGTGAGCGACCCGTCAAGCGTAGATCTCCGCGCGGTCGGCCGGGGACGCCGCTACCCCACTCCGATGGCGGCGAGCGTGGAGCCCGTGCGCGTCTTGGTGACCTTGAGCTGGGCGGTGATCCGGGAGCGCAGCTCGGCCACGTGGCTGACGATGCCCACGGCCCGGCCCCCGTCGCGCAGGCCGTCCAGGATGTCGAGCACGCCGTCCAGCGTGTCCTCGTCCAGCGTGCCGAAACCCTCGTCCACGAACAGGGTGCCGATCTCCGCGCCACCCGCCTCCGCCGTGACCACGTCGGCCAGGCCCAGTGCCAGGGCCAGGGAGGTGATGAAGCTCTCGCCGCCCGACAGCGTCGCCGGATCGCGGTCGACGCCGGTCCAGCCGTCCGCCACCCGCAGGCCGAGCCCGCCGCCCGACCTGCCGCGCGAGCCTGCCGTCTTGCGCAGGTCGTGCCGGAGCAGGTAGCGGCCGGCCGACATGTGGTCCAGGCGCTCGTTCGCGGCGTCCACCACCTGCCGCAGCCGCTCGCCCAGCACGTATGAAGTCAGGCTCATGTTCCACTGGTTGTCGGTGGACGTGCCGCCGGCCAGCGCGGCCATGCGCTCGGCCAGCCGGTGCCGGTCGGCCGCCGGGCGCCACCGCTCGACGCACGCCGTCAACGCGCCGTGCAGCTCCTCCAGGCGGCGCGCCCTGGCCGCAGCGCGGTCGCGGGCGCTGGCCAGCCTCGTGTACGCCACCTCCGCCGCGTCCCGCTCGGCGCCGATCGCCGCCAGATCGGGCACGGGCTCGGCCGCGGCGGCGGCCAGCTCGGGATCGGCCAGCGTCTTGGTGACGGCGGCGTGCTCGTCGTCCAGCCGCCGCAGCCGCTCCGCTTTGTCCTCGCGCTCGGCCTGGCTCCGGTACGCGGCCTGCGCGTCCGGCACGTCCGCGAACCCCGCTTCGACCGCCGCTTTCTGAGCCTGCCGGCGGGCCCTGTCCAGTTCGTCGGCGGCCGCCACCGCTGCCTGCGTCGCCTCCAGCGCCTCGCGCAGCAACTCGGCCTCGTCGCCGAGCCTGGACAGGCGGGCCGTGATCGTCGTGTCGGCGCCGCGGGCGGTGTCCAGCCTGGCGCCGAGCCGCGCGGCGTCACCGCTCAGCTCCTCATGTCTGGTACGGGACGCCGCCAGCCGCGCCGCCACCCTCCGGCCCTGCTCCTCCAGCTCCGAGCGCTCCCGGCCGAGCCGCGCCGCCTCCTCCGCCAGCCGCGGCTCCCGGCTCGCCGACTCCCGCAGCCTGCGCAGCTCCCGCTCGGCCGCATCAAGCACGACCACACCATCCAACTGGCCAGCGCTGTCAGGGACGCCCTCCGCGTCAGCAGCACGCTGAGCGGCACCGACGCCCTCGGCACCCCTGGCAACCTCAGCGCCGCCCCGCGGATCAGGTGCACCTGGATGCGACGCCCCGGGCGCAGGATCGCCTGGCTCGGCGGCTCGTGCCACGTCGGAAACGCTATGAGCGGGGACGCCCTCCTGGACCATTTCCGCTGCCGGAAGCGCACCCGCGACGGCCGAGCGCGTCTCCGCGAGACCGGCGGTGAGGCGGGTGTGGAGGCGGGTGCGGTCGGTCTCCAGACGGGTGCGGTGAGCGCGGTGGGCGGCGAGGGCCTCGGCGATTTCCCGGGCCTGATCCCTGACCCGTTCCCGGTCGGCTTCGACCCGGTCGAGCGCGGCGGCCAGGGCGGGCTCGCGGTCGGCCGCCGCCTGCTGGCGTTCCAGCTCCTCCTCGGCTCGCCGGACGGCGTCCTCGGCGGATTCGGGGTCCAAGTCGCCGGCGGCCTCCGTCGCGGCGGCGTGCCGGGACTCCAGCGAGGCGAGGGCCCGTTCGGCCGCCTCCCGCTCGCGCAGGGCTGCCTCGTGCGCGTCTTCCGCCGCCTGCTCATCGTCGGCCGACGGGGCGGTGGGAGTCGGCGAGGCGGGGTCGGGGTGGTGCGCGGACCCGCAGACCGCACACGGGCTGCCGTCGGCCAGCTCGCGGGCCAGCTCCGCCGCCATGCCGTCGATGCGGGCCTGGCGCAGGTCGAGCCAGCGTTCCCGGAGCGTCTGGGCGTGGTCGACGAGCACCTGGTGCGCGGCGGCGGTCGCGTCCAGCTCGGTGGCCAGGGCGTCGCGGCGGTGGGTGGCCTCCAGCGCGGCCCTCGCGACGTCGACGTCCGCGGCGGCCGCCGGGATGGCCGCCGCCTGCGCGCGTGCCTCCGCCAGGGCCGCGCCGGCGTCGGCAAGGCGTTCGGGGAGCTCGGCGTCGGCGGCGGAGACCTCGGCCTCGCGCTGTGCCAGCGCGTCGAGCTCGACGGCCAGCCGGCCCAGCTCCGCGTCGACCTCGATCAGGTCGGCCGCCGCGTCGCGTACGGCCTGCACGGCCGGGATCCCGGCGGCATCCGCCCGCGCCTGGGCCAGCCTGCCCTCGGCCTGCTCGATGAGCCCGGGCAGGAGGGCCAGCCGGGCCGCGACAGTGTCGTCGGTGGCGACCAGCTCGGCGAGCTCCGCCTCCACGCGCAGCAGGTCCCGCCGGACGACGGAGAGCCTGGCCTCCTCAGTGAGCAGCTCCGACAGCCGCGCGATCTCCGCCTGCCGCCGCCGCTCCAACGCCGCCAGCTCCCCGGCTGACGGCCCCCCGAGGGCTCGTGTGCCCGAGGCATGAGCAGTGCGGTCCCCTGCCACCCGGTCGGCGTCGGGGTCCGTGAGGGCGTCGGACAGGAGAGGCCGGGCCCGGGACAGGGCGTCGGCGGCCATGGTGCGGGTCTTGGCGGCCGCCTCCTCGCGTTGCCTGGTCGCGGTGACGAGGGGGATCACCCGATCCGCTCGGGAGGCGTCGTCGAGGATGGCCTGTAGGTCGGCTCGTTCGTCGGCGCGCTCGTCGAGCGTGCGGCGGGCGGTGAGCGCCTCGGCGTAGCGGCGTTGCCGGTCGGCGAGGGCGGCGGCCTGGTCGAAACGCAGGCGTGCCGAACGCGACACCCGCTCCGCCGTCTCGTGCTCCTGGGCCGTCCGCACCACGACGGCCCGCGCGGCGTCGAGCAACGCCCCGGCCCACCGCAACGGATCGGCGTCGGGGGTCGGCGGTTCGTCGATCTCCGACCGGGCTGCGCTCGAGGCGGCAGGGGCGCCTCCCGGTGCGGCGGGTCCGGGTACGGCGGCTCCCGGTCTGGCGGCTGCTTTGGGGAGAGCGGGCAGGCCGAAGAGGGCGGGTCGCCCCTGCATGGACACCTCGTGGGCGGACACGGTCCGGGCGGGCGACGTCGTAGCGGGGATCGGGTGCGTCAGTGCCGCGCGGAGGTCGTCGCCCGCCGCCTCCTCCACGCGCTGAATGGCGAAGTCCACCTGCTGCCGGAGCTCCTGGGCCGCACGCCATGCCAGCTTGCGCTGCTCGGCCAGCCACGACTCCGCCGCCGTGAACACCTTGACCGTGAACAGCCGCTCCAGCAGCTTCGCCCGCTCCTCCCCGTCCGCCCGCAGGAACTTGGCGAAATCCCCCTGGGGCAGCATGGCCACCTGCCAGAACTGGTCGGCGTTCATGCCGAGCAGCCCGCCCACCAGGTCTCCCGCCTCGTCCAGCCGGGTCGTCAGGCCGTGCCAGGAGGAGCCGTGCCGCTCCGAGACGACGACCTTGGCCTTTTCCTCCGTGAACCCCGTGCCCCGCAGCTTGGGCCGGTGCCAGGAGGGCGAGCGCTGGATGCGGAGTAAGCGGCCGCGGATCGACACCTCCAGGGTGACCGACGGCCCGGCCGACGGCGGGGCGTGGTCGCAGCGGAGGCTACGGGCGCTGTTGCGCTGGCCGGGGACCTGCCCGTAGAGGGCGAAGCAGAGCGCGTCGAGGATCGTGGTCTTGCCCGCTCCGGTGGGTCCGTGGACGAGGAAGAGGCCGGCCTCGGCCAGGGCGTCGAAATCGACCGTCTCGGTGCCGGGGAAGGACCCGAACGCCGTCAGCGTGAGCCGGTGCGGCCGCATCTACGCCATCGTCTCCTTCGCCCTCGACGCCTCGATGGCCTGTCTTAGCAGGTCTTCCTCCTCAGATGCGGCAGGCTCGCCGCGGACCTCCCTGACGAAATCGAGCGCCACCTCCGCCTCGGGCCGCCCGCTCACACGTGCGGGCTGGGCCGACGGCACGGCGCCGACCGGGTCGAAGGAGAGGGCGAGCGTGTGGGGGAAGCGGGCGCGCAGCCGGTCCATGGCGGATTTGGGGCGGACGGCGTCGGTGAGGATGATCTGCAGCCAATGACCTTCGAGGTCGGCATATTTCGGGTTTGTCAGCAGCTCTTCCAGCTCCCCGCGCAGCCGCCCGACGGGCCGGGGCACCGGCGCCGGCACGAACTCGGCCGAAGAGCCCAGCTCCACCAGCCACGACCCCTTGACCTGCCCGGCCTCGGAGAAGGAGTAGGCCAGCGGCGACCCGGAGTAACGCACGGTCTCCGCCATGCGCTGTCGCCCGTGCAGGTGCCCCAGCGCCACGTAGTCCACCCCGTCGAAGGCCGCGAGCGGCACGTGGGCCACCCCGCCGACGCTGATGTCCCGCTCGCTGTCGCTGGCCTGCCCTCCGGTGACGAAGCAGTGGGCCAGCACCACCGACGCGCGACGGCGTGCGGCATCGGCCCTGATCCGGTCCATCGCGTACGTGATCGCCGCGGTGTGACTGCGGTCGGCCAGCTCCCACGGCGCGCGGACCAGCTCCGGCTCCAGGTAGGGGATGCCGTAGAAGGCCACCCCGTCCACCAGCACCGGCTCCCAGGCGAGATCCGGCGCGGTCCGCACGTGCACCCCTGCCGCCTCGAACAACGCCGACCCGAACCGCAGCCGCAGCGCCGAGTCGTGGTTGCCGCTGATCAGCACCACCCGCGCCCCAGCCGACACCAGCCGGGCGAGCGCCTCGTCCAGCAGGGCGACCGCGTCGACCGGCGGCAACGCACGGTCGTAGACGTCGCCGGCGACCGCCACCACGCCGACCCGCTCGGCCCGCACCGTCTCCACCAGGTGATCGACGAACGCCGCCTGCCCGGCGAGCAGGCTCTCGCGATGGAAGGTGCGCCCCAGATGCCAGTCGGAGGTGTGCAGGATCCGCATGTCGCAGGAAGCTAACAGTTCTCACCGACAAAAGCGGCCCCTGCGGTCCCACCAGCCAGGAGTAGGCTGGAAGATCGGAGCGGGCAAACAACGCACATGGGGAGGCCGATGCGCACAGGCCGTGGCACCTTGAGCGTAGCCGCCGGTCTGGTGCTGGTGGCTCTTGCGACGGTCGGCTACGTGTTGCCGCCCGCGTTCGACCCGCCGCCGCTCAAGGTGGATCCAGCTTTCCAGGCGATCGCGCCGCAGCCGGTCGGTGAGGCGCGGCCGGTGGTGGCGGTCGCCGACGTCCGCAGGCAGGAGATCTCGCTTCCCGCCGAGAACCAGCGGCTGGAGGGCACGCTGCGGGTTCCGCAGACGCCGGGGCGGCATCCGGCGATGGTGTTCGTGTCGGGCTCGGGCAACGGCTCGCGTACCGAGTTCACGCCGCAGGCGGAGTTCCTGGCCAAGGCGGGCGTGGTGACGATCGCGTTCGACAAGCGCACGATCGGCTACAACTTCCGCGAGCGTGATTTCGGGCTGCTCGCCGACGACGCGCTGCGCATGGTGGAGTACCTGCGTACGCTGCCCGAGGTGGACCCCACGCGGGTCGGGATCTGGGGCGTCAGCGAGGGCGGCTGGGTGGTGCCGATCGCGGCGGCCAAGAGCACGGCGGTGGGGTTCGTGGTGCTGGTGTCCTCGCCGAATGTCTCCCCGCTGCGTCAGGTCGCCTGGGCGCTGAACGAGCAGCTGCTCAGGCTGCGTGCCCCGGTCGGCGCGCGCGACCTGCTGACCAGGGCGATGGGCGGGGTCGGCTTCAACTTCCTGCGCTACGACGCGATGCCTGCTTTAAGCCAGATCAAGCAGCCGGTCCTGGCGTTCTACGGCACCACCGACCCCTCGATCCCCTTCGTCGAGTCCACCAAGGCGCTCATCACGGCCATGGACAAGGCGGGCAACGACCACTACACGATCCGGTTCATGGCCAAGGGCGATCACGCCATGCGGGTCCACGGCGGGCCGTTCACCAAGGGCTACCTGGAGACCCTCACCAACTGGATCAATGGCCTGCCCGCCACCGCGAAGCCGGCGGTGCACATGGCGGGAGCCACCCCTGTGCAGCGGTTCGAGGCCAGCGACGTGCCCGAGGCGCCCTGGTACGCGGGCGGCACGATGCTGGGCCTGACGATCTGCCTGGCCGCGGTCGGCTACGTCGCCGGCCCGGTCGCCGCCGTCCTCGTCCGCCTGCGCGGCCGCGGTCACCTGACCGTCGAGAGCAACGCCCGCCTGTGGCGGCCGATCAGGCGCCGGCTGGTCAGGATCGCGTGGACGAGCCTGGGCCTGCTGGCGTCGGTGGTGGCGTTCATCATGCTGCTGGTGCTGTTCTCGATCAACCAGGCGGGAGCCTGGCCGGCCGTGCTGGCCGGGTGGCTGGTCGTGCGGCTGCTGGCCGTCCTCATGCTGATCCAGGAGGTCACGGCGGTGGCGGCGTTCGTGTCGGCGCTGCGCGAGGGCATGGAGCCGAGTCGCTGGCAGCATGTCGCGGTCGCGGGCGTGCTCGGTGGCACCGGGCTGCTGATGGTGGCGGCGGCCTACTACGGATTGTTCTCCTTCCCCTGGTAGACGAAGGCGTTCATCCAGCGGTCCAGCTCGGCGAACACCTGCTTGCGCACCGGCTCGGCCGACAGCACCAGGTCGTGCACGCCGTCCTGGATGCGTACGCACGTGACGTGCGGCCCGACGGAGGTGGCCCAGCGGGCGATCTGCCGCGGGTCCAGCACGACGTCGGCCGAGCGTGCCTCCGGGACGAAGTCGCGTACCCGCAGGCCCGACGTCGAGGAGAGCACCAGGACGGGCACGTCCACCGCGAGACCCGCGTGCAGGCGCCGCTGGGCTCGGCGGATGGCGGCCAGCCACATGGCGTGCACCGTGAACCCGCCCAGCGGTTTGAGCTCCAGGTCGTAGTTCCATTCGCCGTGGTGGTCGCGGTGCAGCGCCTCCCCGTACGCGGTGCTGATCCCCACCGGGAGCGCCCTGCGCGTGTACGACAGCGGCGTCTTGAGCAGGTCGGCGGCCACGCGGAGCGGCGCGGCCACGTTCAAGTCGAAGAACGGGCTGTTGAGCACGAGACCCTGCACCAGGCCGCGGCCGCGTACCCGGTCAGCCCACAGCGGGGCGATCAGGCCGCCGGTCGAGTGCGCGTTGATCGTCAGCTCGTCGTGGTCCTGCCTGATGATCCGTACGGCCTCGTCGATCTCGGGGAAGTAGTCGGTGACGCTCCTGATCAGGCCCCTGGTCTGGTGCGGCAGCAACGAGCGGCCGTATTTGCGCAGGTCGAGCGCGTAGAAGTCGATGCCGCGCTGGACGTAGTAGTCGGCCAGGTGGTCCTGGAAGAAGTAGTCGGTGAACCCGTGCAGGTAGAGCACGGCCCTGCGGGATCCGGCAGCTCTGGAGACCAGCGTCGCGACGACCTCGCCCTCGAAGTCGTCCGGCAGTCGCAGCGTGGTGATCTCGTACATGTTAGCCACGATAAGGATTTTCCGGCCAGAACGGCACACCTGACGGCAGATCCTGGCTCACCTTCATCGGGAAGTCGGCCTTCCGCTTCTCCAGGAATGCTGTCACACCCTCCACGGTGTCCGGCGCGCCGCCCAGCTCGGCCATGAGCCGGGAGTCTGCCGCGTGCGCCTCCCACGGCGAGGCCGCCGACAGGCCGGACCACATGAGCCGGCGAATGGCGGCCACGGAGACGGCGGAGGTGTTGTCCGCGATCTCCCTGGCCAGCGCGTACGCCGCCGGGAGCAACTCCTCGGCAGGGTAGAGCCGCGAGACCAGCCGCCCCTCGAGCGCCTCGGCGGCCGGGAAGACCCGCTCGGTGGCGGCCCATTCCATGGCCTGGGCGATGCCGACGATCCTGGGCAGGAACCAGCTCGACGCGGCCTCGGTCACGATGCCCCGCCGGGCGAACACGAACCCGAACCGCGCCGTCTCCGAGGCGAGCCGGACGTCCATCGGCAGCGTCATCGTGACCCCCACGCCCACCGCGGGACCGTTGATCGCGCCGATCACCGGCTTGAGCGATCGGGCGACCCTGAGCGCCACCGTGCCACCGCCGTCCCGCGGGGATCCGTCCACGAGCTCGGCGGGCTTCCGAGAGGCGCCGTCCACACGCGCGAACGTGTCGCCGCCCCCGCCGAGATCGGCCCCCGCACAGAAGGCCCGGCCTGCGCCCGTGACCACCACCGCGCGCACCTCGTCGTCGGCGTCGGCGAGGTCGAACGCCTCGAGCAACTCGCCGCGCATCGCAAAGGTGAACGCGTTGAGGCGATCAGGGCGGTTCAATGTAATGGTGGCGACGCGATCGGCCACGCCGTACTCGATCTCAGAGAAGGGCATGCCCGAATTTTATTCGGTTTCTGATGTTCACTCTCCGATAAAGACATATTTCGTATTCCATGCGTAGGCTGCCGACTCGATTCATGCCTAGGGTGGGCACTTGGGGAAACGGGGATGGCGTGCAGCAGGCGAAGGGACCGGCGAGTGCCGGCGAGCTCCTCGGCTGGCTGGTGCTCGCGGCAGTGGTGCCGGGGGCGGCTCACCTGCGCGCGGGCTGGCGCAAGACCGGCCTCGTCCTGATCTCCTGCTACGCCGCGGGGTTGCTGGCGCTGCTCGCGGTGTTGCTGATGAACGACCTCGACGTCCTCGCGGGCTCGCTGGTCGACAACTCCCGGCTGACCGCGATCATCATCGGCGCCGGGGTCCTCGGGCTGGCCTGGTTCGGGCTGATCGTGCACTCGTTCATGGTGCTGGGGCCTGGGCGGCTGCCGCAGACCGGGCAGATCGTCAGCGGCACGGTGGCCGGGCTGCTCGCGGTCGTGGTGATGGTGCCGTTCGGGTGGCTCGGGCAGTTCGTGTGGACCTCGCAGCAGACGCTCAACGACATCTTCCAGGAGAACCCGTCCGACGGCGAGTCGCCGGCCGTGGCCCAGCCGAAGCCCGAGGACCCGTGGGCGGGGCGGCAGCGGGTCAACATCCTGCTCCTCGGCGGCGACGCCGACGATCATCGGGTCGGTGTGCGGACCGACAGCATGAACCTGGCCAGCGTGGACGTGAAGACCGGCAACACCGTGCTGTTCAGCCTGCCGCGCAACCTGGAGAACGTGCGGTTCCGGCCGGGCACGCCGATGGCCGTGCGGTTCCCCAACGGCTTCCGGCTGCCGCCCGACGCCGCCGGCGGGCGCAGCGACCTGCTCAACAGTGTCTGGGAGTACGCCGACGCGCACCCGGAGATCTTCGGCGGCAAGCAGCGCCAGGGCCCCAAGGTCCTGATGGACACGATCGGCTACACCCTCGGCGTCAAGGTCGACTGGTACGCCCTGGTCAACATGTGGGGCTTCGCCCGCCTCATCGACGCCATCGGCGGCGTCACGCTCACCGTTGAGACGGACGTCGTCTTCGGCAAGTACAACGAGGGCCTGGTCAAGGCCGGCACGCGCAAGCTGAAGGGCGCCGACGCCATGTGGTACGCCCGCTCGCGCACCAACAGCGACGACTACACCCGGATGCGGCGCCAGCGCTGCGTGCTGGGGGCGCTGCTCGGCCAGGCGGATCCGGGGACGGTGCTGACCAGGTTCAACAAGATCGCGCTGGCCACCAAAGAGCTGATCAGGACCGACATCCCGCGCTCGATGCTCACGCAACTGGTGCCGCTCGCGCTGAAGGTCAAGAACGCGAAGGTGACGAGCGTGCAGTTCGTGCCGCCGCTGATCAACACCGGCTACCCGGACTGGGAGAAGATCCGCACCATCGCGACCAAGGCCATCCGCGATTCGTCCGCCACGAAGCCGCCTCTCGCCGCCACCGCCTCGCCGAGCACTCCGTCCAGCTCGACCCCGAAGAAGACCCCGAAGAAGAACACCGGCACCAACCCGGCCAAGGGCCTCACGGAAGGCTGCGGCGGAGCGCTCTAGTCCGCCCAGGAGGACTGCGGCGGTGCGCGCCGGTGCGGACCCCGTCAGAACCGGGGTTCCGCACAGGCGGCCCGGATCATGCGGTGCCGAGGGCGGTGCGCAGTGCGCTGATGGCCTGGTTGATGGCGGCGCCGGCGGCGTGGGTTTCGCGCAGGGCGTTGAGCATGACGAAGTCGTGGATGATGCCCTGGTAGCGGGCGGCCGTGACGGGGACACCGGCCTGGCGCAGCTTGTTGGCGTACGCCTCGCCTTCGTCGCGGAGTACGTCGGCCTCAGCGGTGATGACCAGGGCCGGTGGCAGGTCGGCGAGGTCGTCAAGAGAGGCCCGCAGCGGGGAGGCGGTGATCTCGGCGCGCTGGGCGGGATCGTTGGTGTACTGGTCCCAGAACCACTGCATGGCGTCGCGGCGCAGGAAGTAGCCGGTGGCGAACTGGTGGTAGGAGCCGGTGTCGAAACTCGCGTCGGTGACCGGGTAGAACAGCACCTGCTGCACCAGCGGAACGTCGCCGCGTTCCTTGGCCATGAGGGTGAGCGCTGCGGACATGTTGCCGCCCACGGAGTCGCCGGCCACGGCGATGCGGGTGGCGTCCAGGCGATGGGCGGCGCCGTCGGTGACGATCCAGCGGGCGACCGTGTAGTTCTGCTCGATGGCGATCGGGTAGCGGGCCTCGGGGGACAGATCGTACTCGGGGAAGACGACGGCGGCCCGGGCGCCGACCGCCAGCTCGCGCACCAACCGGTCGTGAGTGTGCGCGTTGCCGAACACCCAGCCGGCGCCGTGGATGTAGATGATCACGGGCAGCGGGCCGTCGGCGTCGGCGGGCCGGACGATGCGGGCCTGGACGGAGCCCGTGGGACCGCCCTGGACGGTCACCCACTCCTCGGCGACCTCGGGCTTGGCGATGTCGCCGGACTGCACCTCGTCCACCACCTTGCGGCCCTCGGCCGGTCCGAGGTCGAACAGGTATGGCGGGTTGGCGGTGGCTTCGGCGAACGCGGCGGCAGCCGGCTCCAGCACGGGACGGATGGCCTGTTCGGACATGGCGCGCTCCTTGTGATGTGGGCGTCGGGGTGGGTGACACCTCAGAACAGTAGCGCGCAACTAAGTCGTGCACAACTTAATTGGGTACGACTTGGTCGTGTACGCCTCGGTCGGCTAGGGTGACATCGTCATCGATCGCATGCGCCAGGGAGGGACGGGTGGACTCGGCTCCGAACGACAGCCTCCAGGAGGGCTCGCTCCTGCTGGACGACCAGCTCTGCTTCGCCCTCTACGCCGCCTCGCGCTCGGTCACCGCGCGATACCGGCCCCTGCTGGAGGAGCTCGGGCTGACCTATCCTCAATATCTGGTCATGCTCGTGCTGTGGGAGCAGGGCTCGGTCTCGGTGCGGGAGCTGGGCGCCGCACTCCAGTTGGAGTCCAGCACACTGTCCCCCCTTCTCAAGCGCCTCGAAGCCGGCAACCTGATCCGCCGCGAACGACGCGCCGACGACGAGCGCTCGGTGGCCATCATCCTCACCGAGGCGGGCACGCGCCTTCGCGAACGAGCGCGCACCGTGCCGCTCGCCATCGGTGACGCCATGGGCCTGACCCCCGAGCAGCACACCACCGTCAAACACCTGCTCCGCTTGCTCGTCGCCAACCTCGGCCGCGGTTGAAGGCGTGCTCGCCATAGGCCATGGTCTCCGGCGCATCGACGCTGACGCCGGCGTCGATGCGCTCGTGCAGCGGGCCGAGGCCGGCGACCTCAGCCGCCTTCGTAGCCGGGGAAGAGCAGGGACAGCTCGCGTGGATACGTCGCGATCAGGCGCAGCTCGTCGTCGGTGAGCGGTCTGCCGGTCATCGCGTTGCAGAGCTGGACCAGCCGGAACGCCAAGTCCTCGTTCGCGATCTCGTCGATCCCGAGCCCGTCCATGACGTGCCGGAACCCGGCCTTCCCGCCGTACTCGCCGGTCAGCACGACCCGCCCGCTCCGCGTATGCCAGTCCTCGGGGAACGGGCCCAGCGTCGCCTCGTCGTACAGCTCGTAGTTGCCGTGATCCTTCAGCGCCCCGTCGGCGTGGATGCCCGACTCGTGGGCGAACGCATTACGCCCCACCCCCACCTGGTTGTACGGCAGCGGCTGCCCGAAAGCGTAACTCGCCCACAACCCGAAGCGGCGCGCCCATGACAGGTCGAGCGCGTCACCGATCTCGGCGTTCAGCCCGAAGCCGTGCTCGAAGGCCAGGATGGTGGACAGCAGGTCGGCGTTGCCGGAACGTTCGCCGATGCCGTTCACGCACGTGTTGATCCACGCGTCCTGCCCGGCGTCGAGATCGCCGAGCGCGCCCGACACCGAGTTGGCCACGGCCATGCCCAGGTCGTTGTGGCAGTGCGTCTCGACCGGCAGCGCGGTGGCCGAGGCCAGCTTGGCGAAGCGCTCGCGGATCCTGTCGGGCGTGTCGCCGCCGATCGTGTCGCAGTACCGCACCCGGTCGGCGCCCGCCTGCTTGGCCGCCAGCGCGAACTCCAGCAGGAACCCGTCATCGGTACGTGAGCCGTCCTCGGCATTCACCCCCACGGTCAGCGCGCCCGCGTCCTTGGCCACGCGGACCGCGGCCGTCATCTCCCTGATGATCGCGTCCCGATCCAGGCGGCCGCGGAACTTGTTCTGGATCATGTAGTCGGACGTCGAGATGGACAGGTTGTAGTGCTTCAGCCCAAGTGGCGCGGCCTGCTCCACGTCCTGCGGCACGCCCCGGCACCAGCCGGACAGCCGCAGCTCGCCGAACGCGCCCGCCTCGGCCAGCGCCAGCTGCGCCTTCACGTACGGGACCTCGTGGAAGAGGAACGGGAAACCGATCTCGGACTGCGCCACTCCCAGTCTGGCCAGATAGAAGTTGACCATGGTTTTGCCGAACTTCGACAGGCCGGTGCGCGCGGTCTGCACGCCATCCCGGTTGGTCACGTCGAGGAAATGAACCTTTGGCATGCCCCCACGTTGACATGGGCACTCAACATGGATCAATATTGATTTTTATCAACATGGAGGCAGGGGTGGAGTGGATCGACGCGGCCACGGCGGCGGAACGGCTCGGCGTCAAGCCCGCCACGCTGTACGCGTACGTGAGCAGGGGAGTGCTGCAGCGGCGGCACGGTGACGACGGGCGGCGCAGCCTCTTCTCCGCCGAGGAGATCGAACGGCTCGCCCGGCGTGGACGGCCACGCAGCCAGCCGCCAGAGCTCGTGATCGAGTCGGCCGTGACCTCGCTCGGCGTCGACCGGCCCTACTACCGCGGGATCGACGCGCTGGAGCTGGCCACGACGAGCGGCTTCGAAACGGTCGCCGAATGGCTCTGGACCGGCGACCCCGGCGTGCTGCACGGCGCGCGCCGATCCCAGTCTGCTGCGCCCCGCGGACTCGGCTCGGGGATGGAGCGCGCCGGCTCAGGAGGCGCCGACACGGGCTCGGAGGCGGTGAGGCCTGATGCCGGTGTGGTGGCGTGGCGGTGTGAGCCCGGGGCCTTGCGGGCCGCCGTCACCGCCCAGCGGGGACTGCCGGACGACCTCCTGCCCCTCGACCGCCTCCAAGTGATCACCACAGTCCTCGGCGCGTCCGACTCCCTCCGCTACCAGCTCGACCCCGCCTCCGTCGCCGGCACGGGCCGCCGCTTGATCGCCGGCCTGGTCGACGCCCTGCCCGAACTCAGCGAGCCGCAGGGGGACTCGATCGCCGAGCGGCTGTGGTCCCGCCTGTGCCCACACCCCGCCCCGCCGGCCCTGCTCGACGCGGTGAAGGCCGCGCTGGTGCTGCTCGCCGACCACGAACTGGCCGCCTCGACGCTGGCCGCCAGGGTCGCCGCCTCGGCGAAAGCCGACCCGTACGCCGTGGTCCTGACAGGACTCGGCGTGCTGGGCGGCCCGTTGCACGGCGGCGCGTCGTACGGCGCCGAGCGCCTGCTCGCCGAGATCGTCGAGCCCGGCCAGGCCGCGCGGGCGATCGCGGAGCGGGTACGGCGCGGCGAGCGCATCCCGGGGTTCGGCCACAGCATCTACAAGAACGGCGACGGCCGCGGCGGCCTCCTCCTCGACCTGGTCAAAGAGGCTGCCCCGGGCCACGAGCGGATCGCCGCGGGCACGGCCGTGCTGGAGGAGATGCGCAGACGCCGCCTCCCCGAACGCAACGTCGACTTCGCCCTGGCCATCCTCGCCGCCGTGAGCGGCATGGTGAGCGGCGCGGGCGAGGCCATCTTCGCGGTGGCCAGGGTGGCGGGCTGGCTGGCGCACGCGATGGAGGAGTACGAGCGCGGCACCCTCCTCCGCCTGCGCGCCTCCTACACCGGCCCGCCGGTCCGCGGCGCGTGACATCTATCGGCGGGGCACGGGAACCGGCTGACCGCGCCGCGCCGCCTCGCCGCACGGGCAGGACGAGGAGCTGGTCCTGGACGGGCTCGACCCCGCGCTCGCCGTCGGCGTGATCGACGAGGAGGAGACGGTGGACCGCTTCCGGTTCGCGCACGCGCTCGTCAGGGACGTGATGTACACGGGCCGCCACGTCGCCGGCGGCGTCCGTCCTCGTGAGCCGCCTCTGGCGGCCGGACGTGTCCACCTTGCCGGTCGTGACTTCGAAGGGACTTGTGCTGGAATCAGGGCCGCGCTAGCTCCGATCCACGTAAGCGGCCAGCGCTCGCACCCGCTCCGCGTGCTCGTCGTGCCCCACGATCACCGGCGGCTCGTTGTACGGCATCGCGTCCGACGAGCGCCGCAGCTTGACGTACTGGCCGCAGGCGTCGATCGCGTACGGCTCCATGTCGTCCTGCAGCGCCCCGATCACCGTGATCCCGTACGTCTCGCCGATCCTCCTGAACAGCGCCACCGCCTCCCTGCGGTGCTCCTTGCCCAGGTTGCGGCCCAGCTCGTCGAGCACCAGGCACAGATGCCCACCCCCGGATGACGCGATGGCCGCCGCGCACACCAGCTTGACGGCCTTCTCGTCCATGAGCGCGGTGTTGGCCCGCCGGTTGTACGGCACGAACCCCTGCCCCTCGCCGCGCCGCCACTTCGGCGTCACCCGCCACTGCCAGCGCTGTTCGGGATCGGCGGGCGCGGGCGGCACGGGGAACTCCAGCGTCGCGCCGTAGCCGCCGTAGGAGGTGTCGAGCTTCTCGAACTCCTCCGCCACCCGCGTCAGCCGCGCCCTGATCGCCGCCGTGAGCGCCGCGCGGTGCACGGCCGTCGACTGCGCCGCCTCCTCTGCGCCCCTGGCCGCCGCCGCCAGGTCGCGTTGCCTGGAGACGATCTGCGCCTCGGTCTGCCGCCGCTGGTGCCGCTCGTACTCCTCCTGACCTCGCAGGTATGACGCCAGGGCCCCGCACACCGCCGCGAACGTCGCCTGCTCCCGCGCGGTGCTCCCGCCCCGCTCGCTCAGCAGGAACCGCAGCTCCTCCGGGATCTCCGCGTCCTCCTCCGGGAACGTGTCGCGCAATGCCTGGTCGAAGTGCCGTTCGGCGATCCGCCACCATTCCTCGGCCGTACGGGGCCGTTCCTCCTCCGGCAGCGTGTCCAGCCATTCGCGGGCCGTCTCCACGGTGCCGCCCCAGTCGGCGGCCAGCGCGTCGAGCTTGAGCGCTTCCCGCTCGGTGCCGACCTTCGCCTCCTGGTCACGGGCCTGCGCCCGCTCGGCCTCGAGCCGCTGCCGCCGCCCCTCCAGCCGCTCGATCTCCATGTCCCGCGTACGGGCGCGGAAGTCCAGCGTCCCGGCCAGCCGTTCGGCCTCGGCGACCTTGGGGGCCAGCTCTTCGATGGCCGCGTTCAGCTCGCCCAGCCTGGCCCGCCGCTCGGCCAGCTTCGACTCGACCTCGGCCAAGCGCACCCCTGCCTTGGCCCCCTCCAGCCGCCGCTGCGCCTCCGCGACGGCTTCCTCCCCAGCGTGTACGGCCTGCGCCGCCGTCTCCTGAGTGTCCTTGGCGCGGTGCAGCCGCTGCTCGGCCGCCTTGATGCGGGCCTCGCGCCCGGTCGCCACCCCGTCGAACGCCCCCACGACGCTCACCCCGGCCGCGCTGACCAGCACGGACCCGGGCAGTTTCGCGAGGGCGCCAGCCGCCGAGGAGAGCTCGGCGGCATCCACGATCACGGCGTGCTCGTGCGGCCACCCGCGCAGGCCACCGGGCTGCGTGGCCTCACGCGCCTGCTCCGCCACGTCCAGCGCGTCCAGCAGGCCGGTCGCGCCGATGCCCGCCGCCGCCAGCGCGTTGAGCTGGGCCGCCGCCGGGCCGCCCTCCGCGTCGTCCAGCGCGGTCTGGGCCGAGTGGACCTCCCGGTCGGCAACGCCCAGCGCCTTGAGCGCCTCGTTGAGACGGAGCCGGACCTCCCGCAGCTCCCGCTCCGCCGTGGGCACGTCACGCCCGTCGGCGAATCTGCGGGTCTCCTCGAGAGCCTGGGTCTGGCCGCGCAGCTCGTCGGCGGAGTTTTCGGCCACGGCGCGGTCCGCATCGAGCTTGGCCGCCCTGGCCTGCAGCGCCGCCAGCTCCTTGCGGGCCTGCGACACCTGCCGGTCGAGCGTGTCCTCCCGCAGTGTGGCGATCTCCGCCTTCACCATGGCGATCGCCTCGGCCGCCGTCTCGCCGGCCGCGTGGTGCCTTTCGAGGTCGGTGGCCAGCGACTCATCCTTGGCCGCCGCGTCGGCCAGCTTGCGCGCCTGCCTGCCGCGCCAGCATCGCAACGCGTCCGCCAGGCGTATCCTCGCCTGATCCCGCCGGTCGAACGTCGACAGCAACGCCTTCGACTCCGCCTCGAACTCGGCCAGCCGGTCGGCCGCCTGCGCCGCGCGCACCCGCTTGGCGTGCTCGTCCCTGCGGGCCTCGCGTTCCTGCTCCAGCTCGGAGTCCAGGCCGGTGAGCGCGGCGATGGCCTCGAAGACCCGCTCGGGGGAGATCTCGTTGAGCGGCTGGGAGAGCAGGTTGGTGGCGACCTTGCTGCGTACGGAAGTGGACAGGAACGACACGCACCTGACCCGGTCGCCGTAGAGGACCTTGGTGAGGTCGCGGGCCACCACATCGCGCCGCCCGGCCGACTTGGGCAGCGACGCCCAGATCTCGTCGGCCCGCGCCACCCGCTCGGCCTCGGACGGAGAGGCCGCCAGATGCACGCCCTCCCGCCAGCGGATTTCCAGGTGCGGTGCCTCCTGGTTGACCTTCAGCCACACGGTGAGCGCGCCGCCCGAGGTGTCCGGCACCTCGAACAGCTCCCCGCTCGCCTCCTCGCCATCCGGCCCACCTAGTGCAAGCTCCCCACCCGCGCCCTCCGCGGAGCCGGGAGGCGCGGCGTCGGCGGCGGACGTGCTGAGGTCGGAAACCGCTCGCGTGCCGTACGTCTGGTCGGGAAAGCCATCCATGCCGGGCGGGGCGAAGACCCCCACGATGTAGCCGTGGTCGGCGCTCGCCCACTGGCGGGCACCCGCCCCACTGGCCAGCTCCGCGTTGAACAGCAGCTCAGACACCGCCTTGGCGCCGGACGCGAAGCGCCACTGCTCGTCCCCGAGCAGCGCCGTGATGGAGGCGATGAACGATGACTTACCGGCGCCGTTGGAGTCCTTCGGCCCGGCGCCCGCCACCACGATGAGCGTGCCGGGGACGGTGGGCACCGGATGGGTCGACAGCCGCGAAATGTTGACCGCCTGCACGGCGATCAGCACCCGGTCCCCCACGACGTTCTCCACCTGCGACACCTGTGACCCCCGTAAACCTTCCAGAGAAAATGCTCATTGCGCGGACCTCCGCGCCCGAACCGCGACCGCCAGCGGCGTGTTCGGCCCGGCCGCCAGGATCAGCTCCTCCTGCAACCGCCGCCGCGCCGCCGGGGTGAGCCGGTGGAACTGCGGCCCCGGCACATAGCCGCCCGCCTCCTCGCCGGCCTTCACCTGGCCCAGCAGCCCGGCGTGCCGCAGCGTCCGCAACGCCGCCTCCAGCTCGCCGATCGGCAGTTGCGTGTGGCGGCGCAGCTCGTCGGCCGGGGTGGGGTGCGGCGACAACCACGAGTCCTCGGGCAGCAGACCTTCGGCCCGCGGGATGGCCACCGAGTGCACCAGCACCAGCGTCAGCACCGCCCGCTCGCTCACCCCCAACGGGGTTACGCCGGGCTCCACGTCGTTGAGGGCGTCGTCGTAGCCGGAGATCCAGCGGTCACGGTGCTGGATGAGAGTGCGGCCGCGCCGGGCCAGCATCTCGCCCAGCGTGCGGCGGAGCGCAGGGTCGCGCAGGGCGGCGAATCTGACCTCTTGCACCGGCTCGGCGGCGTGCTCCACCACCATGAACGCCGCCACCAGCTCGGCCCGCCGCCGCTCGTCGTAGCCGCCAAGCAGATCGTCGAACTCGGCCGCGCCGCCCTCGACGCGTGCTCCGGCCTCCGCCTCCGCCTCCGGAGAAGGGGTGACCTCGGTGGGGCGGGCGGCGGCCACGATGTCGGCGTCGCGCACCACGGTGAGATCGGGCCGCTCCGGCTCGGGCAGGCGCCGCACCAGCTCCTGGAGCTGCGCGTGCGACTCCACCGGCCACAGGGCGCAACGCGGGCCCAGCATCACCACGCCGTCGTCCAGGACGATCCACGCCGAGTCGTGCAGGCGGCGCAGCGCCCCGATAGCCCAGTTGCGCATCAGATCGTCGGTACGCCCGATCAACGCCCGGTACGTGTCCAGCACCAGCTCCACGGGCGCCGGATCCCCCGGCCACGGGTCCACCGACAGGTCCGTCCAGCAACACTTCAGTACGGTGGCCAGGACCCGCCTGGTCTCGCCGGCCCGCTCCACGGGGACGGCCGTGACCTGGTATTCGTCCAGCAACGACGGCGTCACCCCGTCGGGCCACACCGGCACGGCATGCCCGGTGGAGTCCGGCCACGTCAGGCGTACCATCCCGGCGGGCGCGGCAGCCCCGGCCTCCAGCCGCAGCGGCCCACCCGAACGCGTCCGCGCATGCGCGACCCGCCCCTCGAGCGCCTCAGACCGCACCCTCACAGGGGTGCCAACCCGCCCTGCTCTTCCCATGCGCGCCGGAGCCCGAACGCGGTCGGATTCCGTGCTGTCGGATTCCGTGCGGTCGGATTCCGTGCGGTCGGGGGAGGGGCGCGTCGGAGCCGGAGCCCCGTTGGAAGCCTCTGGATGGCTGGACACTGGGCGGTTGGGCTCCTGGGTGGGTTCGAGGTTGTCGGCGGCGCTCATGACGTGCGCTCCAACCAGCCGTGCGACAACCATGCCGGCTCGCGGCCGGGATCGATCGTCAGCTCATCGGACCAGGCCAGCCGGTAAGGCAGCTCGGGACGCAGGTCGACGGTGGTCAGGTCGGCGAGGAGGCGGCGGGCCGACGGCCAGTCGGGACCGAGCACGTCGGCGAGCGCCACCCGCGAGGCGTCGCCCAGCAACGACTCGGCCACCGAACGAAGCCGCTCCATCGCCACACCCGGTGAGGAGTCGAGTGAGTCGGAAGGCCCGGGATCGGGCAGGTTGGAGCGCGGGGGAGTGGGCTGGGCAGGTGCCGGCCGTGGCGCCTCGTCCACTGCGCGGGCGATGGCGGCCGGGTCGTGCCACGGCGCGGGCGCGTCGAACACGAACCCGTCGAGCACGGCGGCCAGCCGCTCCTTCGTCGCGGTCTGCGAGAACGTCCGCCACGTCTCCGTCGGCAGCAACGTCAGGTTGCGCGTGGTGCCCGCCGAGTCGGCCAGACGGCCGGCGGCCCGGCGGGAGGCGTCGCTGTAGGCGTAGATCGCCGCCCGCAGATCGGTGCAGACTCGGTCGAGCTCGGGCCAGCGGGTCAGGATCGTGCCATGCAAACGCTGCGCGCGCCGGGCGATCTCCTCGGTGCCCCACAGCTTGGGCGCCTGCTCGCGCAGTTCCTCGATCGTGCCCGTGGTGAGCGTGATCAGCTCGAGCGCCCACAGCCGGAACGCTCGCGCCAGGTTGACCGCGCTCTGCCTGGCCTCCTCCATCGTGGTGCGCGGATCGGCGACATTGAGGTCCTCGAGCGCCAGCAGCCGGTGCATCTCCGACTGCCCGCCGTCGTCCATCATCCGGCGGATGAACATCAGCCCGACCACGCTCGTGAACGAGGCCCGATAACGCAGCTGGTTGGGTTTGGGGAACACCTCGCGGATCGCGCCCAGACCCTTGAGCACCCGCAGCCGGTTGTCGAACTGGTCGCTCGGGTAGGCCCGGCAGGCGAAGCGCATCTGCTCGTGCGTCAGCCACTCCTCGCCCGCCTCCGCGAACGCCGCGAACAGCGTCTCTGCGATGTCCACCAGGGCCGGGTCGTCCACCACGGCGCCGCTGTCGCGGGCCAGCGCGGCGAACATCCGGCGGTAAGTGGACAGGACCGCCTCGTCGGTGAGGACGGTGTCGAGGGTCAAGGGCTGTTCGGACACGCGCACTAAGGTACGGCGTCCGACCGACACTGTCAGAACCCAACGCGGCTACCAGCGGGTAGACGCCTCCTCCTACGATGACTCACGCCATGAGAAGCATCGAGGCACAACTCCTGCACCGCCCACCGGCTCTGACCGCGGGCGAGATCGTCCGGCGTCTGGGGGCGATGCAGGCCCAAGACGTGCCCGCCGCCCTCCTCGCCTTCCGCGCCCGCTCGGCCATCCTCACCCCGGCGGACGTCGAGTCCGCCTGGCATGCCCGCGAGATCGTCAGGACCTGGGGCCCGCGCGGCACCCTCCATTTCGCCCACGCCGACGACCTCCCCTGGATCCACGCGCTGACCAGGCGCGACACGAACATCCTGCGCCGCCTCGCCGAAGAGGGCGTCTCCGGCGACGATCTGCTCCCGCTCATCGCCGGAGCGCTCGAGGGCCAGGGGCCGCTCACCAAGAGCGACCTGGAGGAAAGCCTGGCCGGCCGGGCCCGAGGGCAGGGCATCGTGCACCTGGTGGCGCTGGCCGCGTACCACGGCCTGGCCGTGCTCGGGCCGCTCCGCGCGGGCAAGCCCACGTACGTGCACGCCGCCGACTGGCTGGGTGCTCCGATCGTCCCCGAGCCGGACCGCGAGCGCGCGCTGAAGGAACTGGCCGTCCGCTATCGCCGCGCCCACCACCCGGCCGCCCCCGAGGACCTGGCCGCCTGGTCCGGCCTCTCACTCGGCCAGGCCCGGACGGCCTGGAGCCTGAGCGCGGACGAACCGCCGCCCGCTCGTGAGGAGCCGGTGGTGGCACGCTTGCTGCCTGCCTTCGACGAATTCCTCATGGGCTGGCGGAGCCGAGACCCGATCGTGGCCCCCGAGCACACGAAGCAGGTGTTCCCCGGTGGCGGCGTCCTGCGGCCGGTCGTGCTGGTGGACGGCGTGATCAGGGGCGTGTGGGGGAGGAAGGGCGCGCAGGTGAGTGTACGGCCGTTCGAGGAGCTGCCGGACGGACTGCTCGACGACGAGATCGACGACGTGCGCCGCTTCCTCGCGGGACAGGCGTGACCGTCCACACGCCGGCTATCTCACTGACGAACGTACGCTTCTCCCACGCGCCGGCGGGCATCCGTCCAGCCCGGCTCAGCCGTGGCGGCGCGCCGTGTTCACCAGCTCCCCGACCCCGGAGATCCGCGTCACGACCTTGCTGCCGTCCGCCAGGTACCGTGGCGGCTTGCGGGCGTGCCCGACGCCCCCAGGCGTGCCGGTGGCGATGACGTCGCCCGGCCGCAACGTGAGGATCTCCGACAGGTACGCGATCAGCTCCGCGGGGGAGAACACCAGGTCGCCGGCGTCCGCCTGCTGCATCCCCTCCCCGTCCACCTCGCACACCAGGGTCACCGGAGCCCCGTCCACCTCGTCCGGCGTCACGAGATAGGGGCCGAACGGCGTGGTGGCCTCGAAGGTCTTCCCCTGGAGCCACTGCAACGTGCGGTTCTGGTAGTCTCTGGCCGTCACGTCGTTGAGCACCGAATAGCCCGCGATGCACGCCGGCGCCTGCTCGGCGGGGACGTGCCGCGCCGTCGTACCGATGATCACCGCCAGCTCGGCCTCCCAGTCCATGGCCTGCGAGACGGCGGGCAGCACGATGTCGTCGTACGGCCCGACCAGCGCCTCGGCGAACTTCGCGAACACCGTCGGATGCTCGGGCAGCTCCCTTCCCATCTCCAGGATGTGGTTGCGGTAGTTGAGCCCCACGCAGATGATCTTCCCGGGCCGGGGCACCACGGGCGCGAGATCGGCCGTGGACAGCGGATGCCTGGGCCCGTCGGCGGTGACCGCGATCTCCCGCCACTGGGGATCGGCCAGCAACGCCCCCACGTCGGGCGCGCCGATCTCCACAGCATGATCACCGTCGATGCGGGCGGCCGTAGTCCGGCGTGGCAGCCGCAGTGTCGCGAGCTTCACGCGAGCCCTCCTTGGGGCGTGCCGTCGAAGAGAAGCTTCATGGGCCCACGCTATGAGATGCGTTCCGCATGCCGCAGCAGCGTTCTGCTCTGAAGAACGAGCCCGCGCCGCCCTCTGCTGGAGCGGCGGCGGCTCGTCGCGCGGCTGCTATCCCCGATCGCCCACCGGCGAAGCGGGGGTGAAGCGTACGGGCATGGACTCGTACCCGGAGACGAAGTTGGCGGCGCGGTAGGCGGGCTCTTCCTCGTCGACCGGCTCCATGTCCGGGAGGCGGTTCAGCAACCGTTCGAACATCACCCGCAACTCCAGCCGGGCGAGGCTGTTGCCGAGGCAGAAGTGGCCGCCGAGTCCGAACGCGATGTGGTCGTTGGGCCGCCGTCCCACGTCGAAGCGGTCCGGCGCGGGGAAGACGTCGGCGTCGCGATTGGCCGAGGGGTACAGCAGCAGGACGTTGTCACCCTTGCGGATGAGCTGGCCGCCCAGTTCGACGTCGCGGGTGGCGGTGCGGTTCATGTTCTTGATCGGTGACACCCAGCGCAGCATCTCCTCCACCGCGACGGGGATGGCCCGCGGATCGTCGATCAGCGTCCGGCGCTGCTCCGGTTGCTGGAAGAGCTGGTACGCGCCTCCGGACAGGACGTGCCGGGTGGTCTCGTCCCCGCCGATCAGAATGAGCAGCGACTCGTACACGAGCGAATCGTGGTCGAGTCGCTCGCCGTCGGTCTCGGCGTGCACCAGCACGCTGATCAGATCCTCACGCGGCCCTGCGCGGCGATCGGCGATCACGGTGGTCACGTAAGCCCGGTATTCCTCGAACGCCTCACCCGCGCGTATCAGCGCCGCATCGTCGGAGATCCCCGTCAACCCGCGCAACATGTCGTCGGACCACCTCATGAGGTCCTCGTGGTCTTCCGGCGCGACCCCGAGGGCGTCCGCGATCACGATCAGTGGCAGTGGCGCGGCGATGTCCCACACGAAGTCGCAGGTTCCGCGCTCACAGACCCGGTCGATGATGCCATCGCAGATCAGCCGGATCCGGTCCTCTTGTGCGGCGACCCGGCGCGGTGTGAAGCCGCGGTTCACCAGCCTGCGCCGGCTGAGATGCTCGGGATCGTCCATGTCGATCATCATGGGCAGCTGACCGGTCTCCACCCGGATGCCTCCGGCACTGGAGAAGATCTCCGGGTGCAGCGACGCGTATCGCACGTCGTGGTACTTGGCCACGCCCCACGCGTTGGATTCGTCATCCCGGTACACCGGGGCGTTCTCCCGCATCCACCGCAGTTCTTCGTGCGGGTTGCGGCCCCAGAACTCGCCGCTGATGAGCGCGATGGCGTCGTTGGTCGGATGGTCGGCCATGTGACTCTCCCTTGCGGAACCGGAGCCGGTAGCGCGCCTCACAGCGATCATCACTCGGCTGCTCGATATACGCCATCGCCATTTGCCCGGCCTAGCCACATAACCCCATTGGGGTTATAGTAGGGGCATGCCAAAGATCAATGTGTATCTGCCCGACGAGCTGGCTGAGGCGGTCAAGCAAGCCGGCGTGCCCGTGTCGGCGGTCTGCCAGCGAGCGCTGGAGCAGGCTGTGCGCCGGGTGGCCGCCATCAGGCAGACCGTGCTGTCCGATCTCGACCTGGACGTGCCGACCGGCGCGCTGACCCATCTGACGGCCAGGGCCCGCACTGTGCTCAAGCTCGCCGCGGAGCGGGCCCGCGCGGAAGGGGCCGCGAGCGTCGGAACCGAGCACCTCCTCGACGGCATGCTGACCGAGGGCGCCAACCTGGCGCTGCACGTCCTGCGCGCCATGGACATCAGCCTCGAACAGGCGAAGAGCGACCTGGCCCGGCAGCAGGCACCGGCCGCGCACGCGGAGGCGGGCGACGTGCGGAGCTTCAGCGGACCCGCCGCCAACGCGCTGGAGTTCGCCGTCAACGAGGCGACCTCACTCGGCCACAACTACGTCGGCTGCGAGCACCTGCTGCTGGGCCTGGTCGCTGAGCCCGATGGCACCGCCGGCCAGGTCCTGCGTGCCTTGGGCGCCGAGCCCCGTCTCACCCGCCGGGCTGTCGTGGCGGCCCTGGCCGGTTATGTCCACCTGCGCGCCCAGACCCAGCAGGCCGACCCCGCCCAGGGCCAGGGCCAGATCGCGGCGCTGTCCGCCGCGATCAGGAGCGAGCTGCAACCGCTCGTCCAGCGCCTGGAACGCCTGGAGGCGCATGTCGGGCTGGAGACGTGAGGGTCTGGCGTGACCGCCGTCGGCCGGAGGCGGGCGCTCGCTGCCGTCCGCCTCACCCTCGCGACCCTGATCCTGATCGGCCTCGTGGTTGCGGCCTTGTAGGACGTCGCCGTCCAGCCGCTCATACGCGGTTGATCACGAAAGGTGAAGACTAGAGCCAATCCCGCCGCTTGAAGACCACGTAGAGGACCAGGCAGACGACGGCCATCAGCAGGATCGCGAACGGATAGCCGAACGCCCAGTGTGTTTCCGGCATGAAGTCGAAATTCATCCCGTAAATGGTCCCGACCAAAGTCGGTGCGAACAGGATGGCCGCCCAGGCGGAGATCTTCTTGACCTCTTCACCCTGCTGGATGCTCGCCTCCGTCATGCGTGCCATCTCCGCGTTCTGCGCCTGCGTCACCAGCGTCGAGTTGACGACCAGAATGTTCTGCAGCATCTGCCGGAAGGCCGAGATCCGCTCCGCGACGGTGATCGCGTGGTCGGCCACGTCGCGCAGGTAGCTCTGCAGTTCGTCGTTGACCCCGTACTTCGCGGATCCCGCGATGAAGCCGTGGATCATCCCGACCAGCGGCGCGGTGGCTCGCTGGAACTCGATGACCTCGCCGGACAGCTCGTACACGCGGCGCGACACCGACGGGTCCCCGCCGAAGACCTGGACCTCGATCTCCTCGATGTCCTTCTGCAGCCCAGCCACGACCGGCGCGTAGCCGTCGACCACGGCGTCGAGTATCGCGTAGAGCACCGCCTGTGGGCCCTGCTGGAGCAGGTCGGGGTCGGACTCCATCCGCTTGCGTACCGCCTGCAGGTCGGGCGCCTCGGCATGCCGTACGGTGATCACGAAGTTGGGGCCGATGAAGACGTGCACCTCGCCGAACGCGACCTCCTCCACGTCGTCCAGGTAACGGGCGGCGCGCAGCACCACGAACAGCGTGTCGCCGTACCGGTCGGCCTTGGGCCGCTGGGAGCCGACGATGGCGTCCTCCAGCGCCAGCTCGTGCAGCTCGAACTCCTCGCCGAGCTTGACCAGCTCCCACTCCTTGGGCCGGTACAGCCCGATCCAGGCCATGCTGTCCGGCATCTCCTTGAGGCGTTCGAAGGCGTCGGCCAGCGAGCCGGGGTTGTCGACGCGCTCGCCGTCCTGGTAGATCGCGTTGTCGATGACCGTCGGCCGGTAGGGAGGCTCTTCGGCGGCCCGCGGGTCCATCGAGTGCTCGGGCGCCTCCTCGCGGGTCGCGCCGTTGCGCCTGAAACCTCTGACCCTGGCCATGTCCACTCCAGAACGACTGCTATGCGGGGCCGAGCGCGTCGAGCTGCTACGCGGCTCGGTCCCTGATGGTCTTGCGCCACATGGGCGTCCACCCGAAGAGCAGCCCGTGCGGCCGGCCGAGCGCCATCGCCGACCAGCGCCGGACATCGAACTCGTCGTGATGGCGGACAATCAGATTGTCGTCGAATCTGAACAATGCGTCGATTTCGCCCTTGACCTCCTGGAAGATGGACACCTTTCCATCAGATCATGGCCGCGCCGTTGTGCCGGCACACAGTCCACGGCCACGCCTCGCCGACACCCACCGTACGTAGTCCACGACGCCAGGTTCGGGAAAGAAGGTCGCAGACGGGAGGCCTTCAGGTGTACGGCGGGCGAAGTCCAGGGACCGGCCACCAGACCGGCGCCGCCGCGTCAGAATGTTGTTCTGTGGCCACGATCGAGACTTTACCTGGATAGGGTTTCTCCTCGATGGACAAGTTCTGGGCCCACCTGATCAAGGTTCAGCCTGACCCCGACCCTTGGGTAGTGGTGGTCTCGGCTCTGGTCGCGCTCGTGATCGTCGGTTTCCGCATGTCCTGGCAGCTGTCCCGGGGCCTGATCACGATCGCCCACGAGGGCGGCCACGCGCTGATGGCGCTGGTCACCCGGCGCAAGCTCGAAGGCATCCGCCTGCACTCCGACACCTCAGGCGTGACCCTGACCAGGGGCCGCCCCACCGGGCCCGGCATGGTCCTGACCGCGCTGGCGGGCTATCTCGCGCCGCCGTTGCTCGGGCTGGCCGCCGCCTGGCTCACCGCGCAGGGGCGCATCACGCTGCTGATCTGGACCGTCCTGCTGTTTCTGGTCTGCATGCTGCTGCTGATCCGCAACCTGTACGGCGCGCTGATCCTCCTGGCGACGGGCGGCGCCGTGTTCGCCCTGATCATGTACGCGGCCGCCGAGGTCCAGCAGGTCGTCGCCCTGGTCGCGGTGTGGTTCCTGCTGCTGGGCGGGATCCGGCCGATCATCGAGCTGCAGCAGAAGCGGCGCAGGCGGCAGGCGAGAGACTCCGACGCCGACCAACTGGCCAGGCTGACGTTCCTGCCGGGCGGCTTTTATGTGTTCTTCTTCTTCCTGGTGTCGCTCACGGCTGCGGTTTTCGGCGGGTATCTCATGAATCCGCTCTAGGCCCGCCGGTCGGCAGGCCTCAGCCGAGGAGCTTGCGTGCCGCCTGCTCGATCTCCTCCTCCGACAGCAGCACGTGGTCGGCCGCCGCCCCCAGCGGGATGAAGCTGTCGGCCGAGGTCACCCGGGCCACCGACCCGGTGTACCCGGCGTCGGCGAGCTCGGCCATGATGCCTTCGGAGACGCCCCCGCTGTGCCGGGTCTCGTCGGCGATCAGCACCTTGCCCGTCAGCTCGGCCGACCGCAGCAGGTCGTCCAGCGGCAGCGGCGCCAGCCAGCGAAGGTCGAGGACGCGGCAGCCGTACCCCTCCTGGGTCAGCCGCACGGCGGCCCGCAGGCTCATCCGCAGCCCGTTGCCGAACGTCACGATCGTCAGGTCGCGCCCGTCGCCGTAGGAGCGTGCCCGGCCGATCGGCACGTGCGTCTCCGCCCACCGAGCGGGCGGCACGTACGGCGACAGCCACCCCCCGTCGCCGTCGTCGAACAGATCCCGCGTGTGGTAGAGCGCGATCGGCTCCAGGAACACGCACACCGACCCGCTCGTCTGCGCCGCGGCCAGGCACGTGCGGAGCATCGCGGCCGCGTCGTCCGGCCGCGCCGGCGAGGCGATGACCAGCCCCGGGATGTCGCGCAGCGCGCCGATCGCGTTGTCGTTGTGAAAATGCCCGCCGAACCCCTTCTGGTACGCGTACCCGGCCACCCGCACCACCATCGGGTTGCGGTAGGCGTGGCGGGAGAAGAACGACAGCGTGGCCGCCTCGCCGCGGATCTGGTCGAGCGCGTTGTGCAGGTATGCCAGGTATTGGATCTCCGGCACCGGCAGCAGCCCGGACACGCCGGCGCCGAGCGCCAGCCCCAGGATGGCCTGCTCGTCCAGCAGCGTGTCGAACACCCGCGCCGCTCCGAACCGCTTCTGCAGCCCCCTGGTCACGCCGTACACGCCGCCCTTCTTGGCGACGTCCTCGCCGAACACCGCCATCTCCGGGTAGACGGTCAGCGCGTCGGCCAGCGTACGGTTGATCGCCATCGACAGCGTCATCGGCTTGTCGTTCTCCGGCAGCGACCCGGCGAACGCCTTCTCCCTGGCCTGACCCGACGCCGCCATCGGGCTGATCTTGGCGATCAGCTCGGGACTGCGCGGCGCGATCGGCTCCATGATCTCCTTGGCGGTGCCGAGCCGCGGGTTGCGCGTGGTCTCCAGCGCGATGTGCAGCACGTGCTCGCGCATGGACTCGTACGTCCTGAGCAGCTCCTCAGGAGTCTCCAGTCCCGCCTCGACCAGCAGCGCCGCCGTGCGCACCAGCGGGTCGCGCTCGAGGTCGGCCTTGATCTCGCGCTGGGTGCGGTAGGCCACCTCGACGTCGGATCCGGCGTGCCCCATCAGCCGCACGGTGGACAGGTGCAGGAACGCGGGGGAGCGGTGGGTGCGTACGTGCTGGACGGCGCGTAGGGCGACGTCATAGGCATCGGCCAGGTCGCAGCCGTCGGCGGCGAAGTATTCGATGCCGGGACGCCGCGCGGCCGCCTCTACCCAGCCCTGGGGCGTGCGGACGCTGATGCCGATGCCGTTGTCCTCGCACACGAAGAGGATCGGCAGCGGCTGTCCCTGGTAGGTCGCGTAGGAGGCGGTGTTGAAGCCGGACAACGCGCTCGCGTGGTTGATCGAGGCGTCGCCGAAGCTGCACACCGCGATCGCGTCGTCCTGCTTCCACCGCGAGGCCGTGCCGAGGGCCCTGGCCCGCTCGATGGCGAAGGCCACACCCACCGCCCTGGGCAGATGGCTGGCGATCGTCGAGGTCTGCGGGATGACGGCCAGGTCGGGGTGGCCGAACACCTTGTGCCTGCCGCCCGCGATCGGCTCTTCCGCCGCCGCGGTCAGGCCCATCAGCACATCCCTGATGCCCTGCTCGGGAACCCGCTCCGCCTGCTCCGACCGGGTCAGGTAGAACGCACCGGAACGGTAGTGGAGCAACGCGGGATCCCCGGGCCGCAGCGCGGCGGCGACGGCGGCGTTGCCCTCGTGGCCGGCGGAGCCGATCGTGTAGAAGCCCTCGTCCTGCTCGCGCAGCCAGCGGGCGGCGATGTCGAGCAGCCGGCTCTCGAGCTGGCGGCGGAACAGCGACCTGCACTGCTCGCCGGTCAGCGTCGTGCCCTCGCGGACCGGCAGGCCGGGATCTCGCGCGGGACCCGCCGTCAGCGTTGCAACCGCCTGGGTGAAATGAGTCTCAACAGTGTCGCGCGCCACACCATCGATTATGTCTTTGATCGGCGCTGCCGTCTGCTGGACACCGGTGACATGTTTTGTGGACCGGTCTTATTGACCCGATCTATAACCGTTTGTCAGAATCCACAACTTTCTCGGCCATGTGCACGTCTACTGAGATGACACACGTGGCACCCTCAATGCCGCGTTGAACGACTGGGTCTCCAGAAAGGAACCCGCATGTTACAACGCATCCGTGTCGCCGCCCTCGCCATCATCGTCGGCGCGGGGGCCCTGGTAGCCCTCGCACCGACCGCCGCGACGGCGGCCCCGGCACCTTTCCTCACTTCCGTGGGCATCAGTCCCAGCCCGCCGATCGACGTCACCAAGGGCGCGGTCACGGCGACGTTCAGCTTCGCCACCAAGAACGCGGACAAGGCGGAGCTCATGCTCAAGCCGCCCGGCGAGGTGAGCGTCGAGACACCCGTCACGCTGACGCCGGCCAAGAGAGGCGACTGGACGAGGTGGACCGGCACCAAGTCCTTCGACTCCACGAACGTCGGCAAGTGGAGCTGGCGCGCCCTCGCCCATGGCGATGGCGACGCCTCGCGCAGCGGCACGTTCGACGTCGTCGTCAAGAAGGTGCTCGACACCAAGATCATCGACTTCGACGCCAGCCCGGACCTCGTCGACAAGGGTGACCTGATCAAGGTCTCCGGCCGGCTCCTGGCCGACGGCGATGGGTACTCCGGCCAGACCGTCTCGATCACCTTCCGTGAGCGCGGCTCCGACACCTACCGCGAGGTCGCCAAGGTGACGACCGGCCGCGGCGGCTGGTTCGGCGCCACCGTGCGGGCGAACGCGACCGGCTGGTGGCGGGCCGAGTTCGCGGCCACGGCCGCGGCCAAGGGCTCCGTCAGCGACGCCGATCGGGTCGACGTCAAGCGCCGCAACCTCGGCAGCAAGATCGTCGGCTTCGACGCCCGGCCCGAGCCCGTGGACAAGGGCGACAAGCTCTCCTTCACCGGCGCCCTGCTGGTCGAGGACCGCGGCGGGGTGGCCGGCCAGCGCGTGGCGATCTTCTTCAAGGCCGGCGGCTCGTCCAGGTGGGAGTACGTCACCAGTGACGTGACCGGCCGCCACGGCCGCTTCTGGGCCTCCACCGAGGCCGTCACCTCCGGCTGGTGGCGCGCCGAGTACGCGGGCACGCATGGCGTCAACGGCTCGGTCAGCGACGCCGACTGGGTCAAGGTCAACCAGCCCGCTCCGCCGCCCGTGGAGAAGGCGGACACGCGGCTGATCAAGTTCAACGCCTACCCTGAGCCGATCAAGCGCGGCAGATACCTGAAGTTCACGGGCAAGCTGCAGGTCGACGACGAGGGGTCCTGGGAGGGCTACTCGGGCAAGGTGGCGCTGTTCTTCAAGCCGCTCAAGTCGAAGAAGTGGCAGTACGTGAAGTCGTTCTGGTCCAGCGACAGCGGGCGGCTTTACACCAAGGTCAAGGCCTGGAACTCCGGGCACTGGAGGTTCGTGTTCGGCGGTGACGAGGACACCTACGGCTCCAGCAGCCGCAAGGACTATGTCCGCGTGAAGCGCTGACTGTCATGAAATGAGCCGAGGCCCGGGGATCTCACCCCGGGCCTCCGGCTTTGTGGTGCTCCACCTCGCGAGGCTCTTGCGGTCCTCAGCTCGTGGAGCCGCAGCCCGAATCCGGGAGCTCGTCCTATTCCGCTCGCCGGAACTCCGCGATCCCCACTCCCAGCAACACGGCCCCCAGCGCCGCCACGACCCCCAGCTCCAGCAACACCGGCACCTGGTAGCCGAACCACTGCACCCCGGGGTTGAGCATCGCGTTCACCTGCGGCGGCACGTCCAGATGGGCGAAGACCGCCTGCCGCATCGGATCCACCGCGTACGTCATCGGGTTGACGACGGTCAGCACGTGCAGCCACGAGGGCAGGTTGGCCAGCGGGAACATCGCCCCCGACAGGAACATCATCGGCATGATCGCCATCTGCATCAGCCCGAAGAACGTCTGCATGTTCTTCATCCGCGCGGCCAGCATCACCCCGAAGGCCGTGATCGTGAAGGCCGCCAGGAACATCTCCGCCAGCAACGTCACCATGAGCACGGGCGAGTAGGGCACACCCACCAGCCCGGCCATGGCGAGGATGATGACGCCCTGCGCGGTGGCCACGAGGGCGCCGCCCAGGCACTTGCCGACCACGATCGCCCCGCGGGAGACCGGCGCGACCAGCATTTCCCGCAGGAAGCCGAACTCGCGATCCCACACGATGGAGCCGGCCGAGAACATACCGGTCATGATCACGGTCATGGAGATCATGCCGGGATACATGAACGTGCGGAAGTCGATCCCGGGGATCGAGCCCTGAACTAACGTCCCCAGCCCCGTGCCCATGACGAACAGCCACAGCACCGGCTGCACGAGCATCGAGAACATACGGGTGCGGTCGTTGACGAAGCGCAGGATCTCCCGATGGAGCACGATCTTGATCGCCCGCAGGTCGTGCCCGGCGCTGCGCGCGGGCACCCGTACGCTTATCGCCTCGGTAACCATGACGTCATCGCCTCGCCATCGCTCGCATGAAGGCCATGTTGCCGTCGCCCGCCTCGGCGTCGCGGATCGTGGAGCCGGTGTACGACATGAACACGTCGTCCAGGGACGGCCGCGCCACGCTCACCGCCTTGATCGGCATGCCGAGCTCCGCGAACAGCCGGGGCACGAACTCCTCGCCCGACGCTACCGCGAACGTCACCGCCCCCTCGTGCACGGCCGCCTCCAGCCCGAACCGCTCCCGCAACGCCTCGATGGCCTTGTTGTCATCGTCGGTGTGGATCTGCACACGGTCCTTGCCGACGCTTGCCTTCAGCGCCTCGGGCGATTCGATGACCACGATCTCGCCGTGGTCGATGATGGCGATCCTGTCGCAGTACTCGGCCTCGTCCATGTAGTGCGTGGTCATGAAGATGGTGATGTCCTCGGTAAGCCGCAGCTGGTTGATGTACCCCCAGATGGCCGAGCGGGTCTGCGGGTCGAGGCCGACGGTCGGCTCGTCGAGGAACAACACCCGGGGGGAGTGCAGCAGGCCGCGGGCGATCTCCAGCCGGCGCTTCATGCCGCCGGAGAATGTCATGACCTTGGCGTCCTTGCGGTCCCACAGCGCGACCATCTCCATCACCTGGCGGATCCGGTCGCCGACGACGTTCTTCGGCACGCCGTACAGCTCGGCGTGGAAACGCAGGTTCTGCTCGGCGCTCAGGTAGCCGTCGAGGGTGGGGTCCTGGAAGACGAGGCCGATGTTCCTGCGTACCTCGTCGCGCTCGCGCACCACGTCGTGCCCGGCCACGGTGGCGCTGCCGCCGGTGGGGTTGACCAGGGTGCAGAGCATGCTGATGGTAGTGGTCTTGCCGGCGCCGTTGGGGCCGAGGAAGCCGAACACCTCGCCGGGACGCACGTCGAAGTCGACGCCTTTGACGGCCTCGACCTTCCCGTACGTCTTCCGCAGGCCCCGTACGGCGACGGCCGGATGGTCGCTCATCAGTCCTCCGCCAGGATGTGGAAAACGGCTTTGCGGGTCTTCTTGATCAACTGTTTGGCCTCCTCCACCTGCCGGTCCCCGGCCGTGCGCACCAGGTGGGCGAAGGCCTCGTTGAGCTGGGCCCACAGCAGGCGCAGCTCGTGGCGGTCGGCCGGAACCGACCTCGCGACCTCCTCCCACGGCGCCTCCTCGGCGTGCCGGGCGGCCTGCTCGCGGCCCCGCTCCGTCAGCTGGTACGTGCGGCTGCCGCCCGACTCGTTGGCCGTCACCAGTCCTTCGTCCTCAAGCTGCTGGAGCGCCGGGTAGACCGAGCCGGGGCTGGGGCGCCACACGCCGCGGCTCCGTTGCTCGATGTCCTGGATCATCTGGTAGCCATTCTGCGGTCCCTCCAGGAGCAGGGCCAGCAGGGCCGCCCGGACGTCGCCGCGGCGTACGCGCGGCGCGGGCGCCTCCCAGTGGATCATCGTGCCGAACTCCGGCGCAGGCGGTGCGAACGGGTGGTCAGGCCCGAACGCCGCTCGCCGTAACCTCTCCGGGCCGGGCGGCGGGCCCGGCGGGAACGGGGGAGTGGGAGGGACAGGGGGCGGCGGGGCGTCCCAGAAATCTGGATCTCGCATGACGTCCTCCAACTATCGAGATACCGTGACGATATATCTAGATAGTTGGGCCAACAAGGCCTTTATGGAAGAAGCAGATAGGTTAGCGTTCGCTAACAGCGGAGGCGATCGCCGCCTTCGCCATCGCGTGCAACAGCGGCCGCATGTCCCGTCCTGGCAGCTCGCCCGCGCTGTGCGGGGTCGAGTTGAGCAGGCCGAAGACGGCGTGCGTGGTGGCGCGCAGGCGGGCCGCCGGGCACGCGGGGTGCAGCTCGGCCAGCACGGTCACCCACTCCTCGACATACAGCCGCTGCAGCCGCCTGATCTGCCGCCGCTGCGGCTCGGGCACGTTGCCCAGCTCCCTGTCGTGCACCGTGATCAGCGCCGGCTGCTCGATCGAGAACGTGATCTGCACGTTGAGCAACGCGTCGAGGGCCTGCCGCGGGTCCGGGGCGGAGGTGGCGACCGCGACGGCCGACTCGCGCAGCCGCGAGCTGACGTCCAGGAGCATCTCGGCGAGCAACGCGTCCTTGCCGCTGAAGTGCCGGTAGAGGGCGGGACCAGAGACGCCCACCGCGCCGCCGATGTCCTCGATCGAGACGCCGTGGAAGCCGCGTGCCGCGAACAGCCGGGCGGCCGCCTCCAGGATCTCCGCGCGCCTGTTGCGCCGATTGCGGGTAGAGGTGGTGGGAGCCGTGGTCACGTCTCACATACTAGACGGCTACGTTAATGATGACTAACATCCGTGCCATGAGGGGGGACGCATGAGCAGCGACTGGCCGGTGCTGAAGTCGGTCGCCGACCCGGGGAGTGAGGCGTTCAAACGCAACGCCGAGCTCAACGAGCGGCTCGCCGCCGAGCTGCTCGAACGCCTCGCCGTCGCCGCGCTCGGCGGCCCCGAGCGGTCGAGGCGGCGGCATGTCGAGCGCGGCAAGCTGCTGCCGCGCGACCGCGTCGACGGCCTGCTCGACCCGGGCTCCCGTTTCCTGGAGCTGTCGCCGCTGGCCGCGAACGGCCTCTACGACGACCAGGCGCCCGCCGCCGGGATCATCACCGGGGTCGGCCGGGTCTCCGGTCGCGAATGCGTGATCGTCGCCAACGACGCCACCGTCAAGGGCGGCACGTACTACCCGATCACCGTCAAGAAGCACCTGCGCGCGCAGGAGGTGGCCCTGCACAACCGCCTGCCGTGCGTGTACCTCGTGGACTCCGGTGGAGCGTTCCTGCCCAAGCAGGACGAGGTGTTCCCGGACCGCGAGCACTTCGGCCGCATCTTCTACAACCAGGCCACGATGTCCGCCCGCGGCATCCCGCAGATCGCCGCGGTGCTCGGCTCCTGCACGGCGGGCGGCGCGTACGTGCCCGCGATGAGCGACGAAGCCGTCATCGTGCGCGGCCAGGGCACGATCTTCCTGGGCGGCCCGCCGCTGGTGAAGGCGGCCACCGGCGAGGAGGTCACGGCCGAGGAGCTCGGCGGCGGCGACCTGCACTCCCGGGTCAGCGGCGTCACCGACCACCTGGCCGAGGACGACGCGCACGCCCTCGCCATCGTCCGCGACATCGTCTCCACACTCGCCCCGCGCGCCGCCCGGCCGTGGGACACGATCGCGCCGGAGCCGCCCCGGCAGGACCCGCGCGACCTGTACGGGATCGTGCCCGGCGACACGCGGCAGCCGTACGACGTGCACGAGCTGATCGCCAGGATCGCGGACGGGTCGCGGTTCCTGGAGTTCAAGGCGGAGTACGGATCGACGCTCGTGACCGGGTTCGCCCATGTTCACGGCCATCCGGTGGGGATCGTGGCGAACAACGGCATCCTGTTCAGCGAATCCGCCATGAAGGGCGCGCACTTCATCGAGCTGTGCGACCAGCGGCGCATCCCCCTCGTCTTCCTACAGAACATCAGCGGGTTCATGGTCGGCAAGGCGTACGAGGCGGGCGGCATCGCCAAGCACGGCGCCAAGATGGTCACCGCCGTGTCCTGCGCGCGGGTGCCCAAGTTCACGGTCGTGATCGGCGGATCGTTCGGGGCAGGGAACTACGCGATGGCCGGGCGGGCGTACTCGCCCAGGTTCCTGTGGATGTGGCCGAACGCCCGCATCTCGGTCATGGGCGGCGAGCAGGCCGCGAACGTCCTCACCACCGTCGGCAACGCCGACGCCGATGCGATCAGGGCCCAGTACGAGCACCAGGGGAACCCGTACTACTCCACGGCCAGGCTCTGGGACGACGGCGTGATCGACCCGCTCGACACCCGCACCGTCCTCGGCCTGGCGCTCTCCGCGGCGGCCAATGCCCCGCTCGAGCCCGCGGGCTACGGCGTCTTTCGGATGTGACGGAGTGACCATGTTGTTCGAGCGTGTTCTGATCGCCAACAGGGGCGAGATCGCCGTACGGATCGTCCGCACGTTGCGCGGGCTCGGCATCACGTCGGTGGCCGTGCACACGGCGTCCGACGCGGGCGCCAAGCACGTGCTCGAAGCCGACGTAGCCCTCCAGGTGACGAAATATCTCGATATTGAGGCGATTGTTGGGGCGGCTCGGGATTCGGGGGCGCAAGCCGTCCATCCCGGATACGGGTTTCTCGCGGAGAACGCCGAGTTCGCGCGGCGCTGCGCCGCGGCCGGGCTGGTCTTCGTCGGCCCGCCGGCCGAGGCCATCGAGGCGATGGGCGACAAGATCCGCGCCAAGGCCACCGTGTCGGCCGCCGGGGTGCCGGTGGTGCCGGGCGCGGCCGAGCCGGACGAGGCGCTGGAGGCCTGGCGGGACTTCCCCGCGCTCATCAAGCCGTCCGCCGGGGGCGGCGGCAAGGGCATGGTGCTGGTGCGGTCGGCCGCCGAGCTGCCCGAGGCGCTGGAGTCGGCACGCCGTACGGCACGGGCGGCCTTCGGGGACGGCACCCTGCTGATCGAGCGGTACGTCGACCGCCCCCGCCACATCGAGATCCAGATCCTGGCCGACGCCCATGGGAACGTCGTGCACCTCGGCGAGCGCGAGTGCAGCCTGCAGCGCAGGCACCAGAAGATCATCGAAGAGGCGCCGTCGCCCTTCGTGACGCCGCCGATGCGCGCCCGGATGGGGGCGGCGGCGGTGGAGGCCGCGAGGGCGGTCGGGTACGTGGGCGCCGGCACGGTCGAGTTCATCGTGGACGGCGCCACCGGGGCCTACCACTTCATGGAGATGAACACGCGCCTGCAGGTCGAGCACCCCGTCACGGAGCTGGTGACCGGTGTGGACCTGGTGGAGCTGCAGCTGCGGGCGGCGGCGGGGGAGCGGCTGCCGTTCGGGCAGGAGGACGTCCGGCTCGACGGGCACGCGGTCGAGGCCCGTGTGTACGCCGAGGACCCGGCCCGCGGCTTCCTCCCCACGGGCGGCCGCGTCCTGCTCCTGCGTGAGCCCGGCGGTGCCGCCACGTCCGATGTCCGGGTGGACTCGGGGCTGGTCCAGGGCGGGGTCGTGGGCAGCGAGTTCGACCCGATGTTGTCCAAGGTCGTGGCCTGGGCGCCGGACAGGGAGGCGGCGCTCAGGGCGCTCGACCGGGCCCTCGCCGGCACGGCCGTACTCGGCGTGGTCACCAACGTCCCGTTCCTGCGCGCCCTGGCCGCCCATCCGGCCGTCGTGGCGGGTGAGCTGGACACCGGCCTGGTCGAGCGCGTGCTGCCCGGCCTGATCCCCGGTGTGGACGTGCAGGATGAGGTGCTCGCCGCCGCAGGGCTGGTCTTCCACGCCCTCCCGCGGGGCGACGACCCGTGGGAGGTAACCGACGGCTGGCGGGTCGGCGAGCGTGCGTGGACGACCTGGCGGCTGGAGTCTCGGGATGGCGTGCATGCGGTCCAGGTGCGCGGCCTGCCCGAAGAGTCCGCCGAAGTCCTGATAAACGGTCAGAAAGTCGCCGCGCGGGTCCGGAAGGGCGGGGCCGGACTGGTGGTCACCGTCGGCGGCCGTACCGAGCACTACCTTCATGTCCGCGACGCCGACACGCTCTGGCTCGGCAAGGACGGCCGAGCGTGGGCTTTCACGCGTCATCTCATCGGCGACCCCGGAGACCGCCCAGGCGCGGCCGCGGCCGGTGACGGCGTGGTCAGGAGCCCCATGCCGGGCACCGTCCTGGTCGTCAAGGCGCAGGTCGGCGAGCGGGTGAGCAAGGGCCAGCCGCTGGTCATCGTGGAGGCCATGAAGATGGAGCACACGGTCACCGCCCCGTGCGACGGCGTGCTCTCCGAACTGCCCGCCGAAGCCGGCCGGCCGGTCGACATGGACGCCGTCCTGGCCGTGGTCACCAGCGAGGGGGAGGAGGCGTGATGCCGTACCCCATGGAAGGCCTTCCGCACCAGGTCACGATCTACGAGGTCGGCCCGCGCGACGGGCTGCAGAACGAGTCCGCGGTCGTGCCCGTCGAGGTCAAGGCCGAGTTCATCGACCGGCTCGCGGACGCGGGGCACAAGGTGATCGAGGCGACCAGCTTCGTGCACCCGAAGTGGGTGCCGCAGCTGGCCGACGCCGACGAGCTGCTCACCAGGCTGCACCGCAGGACGGGCGTGCGCTACCCGGTGCTTGTGCCGAACCTGCGCGGCCTCGACCGGGCCCTCGACCTGGGCGTGGACGAGATCGCGATCTTCGCCAGCGCCACCGAGACGTTCGCGGCCAAGAACCTCAACCGGAGCCTGGAGAGCCAGTTCGACATGTTCGAGCCGGTCGTGGCCAGGGCGGTGGACAACGGGATCAAGGTGCGGGCATACGTGTCGATGTGCTTCGGCGACCCCTGGGAGGGGCCGACGCCGATCTCGCAGGTGGTCACGGTCGGCGAGCGGCTGCTCGGGCTCGGGTGCTACGAGCTGTCGCTCGGCGACACCATCGGCGTCGGCACGCCCGGGCACGTGACCGCGCTGATCAAGGCGTTCCGCCGGCCGGACCGGCTCGCCGTGCACTTCCACGACACCTACGGCCAGGCGCTCGGCAACACGCTGGCGGCGCTGCGGGCGGGAGTGACCACCGTGGACGCCTCCACGGGCGGCATCGGCGGCTGCCCCTACGCCGAGTCCGCCACCGGCAACCTCGCCACCGAAGACCTCGTCTGGATGCTGCGCGGGCTCGGCATCGAGACCGGGCTCGACCTGGGCAAGCTCGTGGCCACCAGCACCTGGCTGGCGGAGCTGCTCGGCCGGCCCAGCCCATCCCGCGTCGTGCAGGCGCTGTCGAAAGGCTGAAATGCTCAAGGACGAGTACGAAGAGCTGCGCAAAACGGTCGAGGCGTTCGCCCGCGACGTGGTGGCGCCGGTGATCGGCGACTACTACGAGCGCGAGGAGTTCCCGTACGACATCGTGCGGCAGATGGGCGCGATGGGCCTGTTCGGCCTGCCGTTCCCCGAGGAATACGGCGGGATGGGCGGCGACTACTTCGCCCTGTGCCTGGCGCTGGAGGAGCTGGCCCGCGTCGACTCCAGCGTGTCGATCACCCTGGAGGCGGCGGTATCGCTGGGCGCGATGCCGATCTACCGGTTCGGCACCGAGGAGCAGCGCGCGCACTGGCTGCCCAGGCTCACCGCCGGGACCGAGCTGGGCGCGTTCGGACTGACCGAGCCGGGCGGCGGCACGGACGTGCCGGGCGGGATGCGGACGACGGCCGTGCTCGACGGCTCGGAGTGGGTGATCAACGGGACGAAGGCATTCATCACGAACTCCGGCACCGACATCACCGCCGTCGTCGGCGTGGCCGCGCTCACCGGCGATCGGGAGATCTCCACGATCCTCGTCCCCAGCGGCACCCCCGGCTTCACCGTCTCCAAGAAATACTCCAAGGTCGGCTGGAACGCCTCCGACACCCGCGAGCTGTCCTTCGCTGACTGCCGCGTGCCCGCCGGCAACCTCCTCGGCGAACGCGGCCGCGGCTACGCCCAGTTCCTCCAGATCCTGGACGAGGGCCGCATCGCGATCGCCGCGCTCAGCGTGGGCCTGGCCCAGGGCTGCGTGGACGAGTGCCTGAAGTACGTCAGGGACAGGAAGGCGTTCGGCCATGCGATCGGCCACTACCAGGCCATCCAGTTCAAGATCGCCGACATGGAGGCGCGGGCCCACACCGCCCGCCTGGCCTACTACCACGCGGCCGAGCGCATGCTGGCCGGGCTGCCGTTCAAGAAGGAGGCGGCGATCGCCAAGCTCGTCGCCTCCAACGCGGCCATGGACAACTCCCGCGAGGCCACGCAGGTGTTCGGCGGGTACGGGTTCATGAACGAGTTCCCCGTCGGCCGCTTCTACCGCGACGCCAAGATCCTGGAGATCGGGGAGGGCACGAGCGAGGTCCAGCGCATGCTCATCGCCCGCCAACTCGGCCTGGGCGACCTGTAGGGGGTATTTGCGCAGGCGATGCAGGACCATCTAGTGTCATTGCTCATGACGGCTGACGATCTTCTCATCAGGAGGGCGGAGAAGTCGGACGCGGACGAGGTGTTCGCGTTGGTGCGCGACTTCGGGCTGACGTTCCGGCCCGAGCGCGAGGCCTTCGACGCCGCCCTGCCCGAGCTGCTGGCGAACCACGACGCCCTGCTGCTCACGGCCGTCGTGAACGGGCAAGTCCACGGCTACCTGCTGGGGTTCGTGCATTTGACGTTGTTCGCGAACGGACCCGTCGCCTGGGTCGAGGAGGCCATGGTCCAGTCGGGGTCGCGCCGGCAGGGAGTCGGGCGGGCGCTGCTGGAGGAGTTCGAGCGGTGGGCCCGCTCGCGCGAGGCGGGATACGTGGCCATGGCGACGCGGCGGGCGCCGGAGTTCTACCACGCGCTCGGATACGAGGCCTCGGCCACGTTCTTCCGCAAGGTGCTGCGCTAGCCCCGGTCTTCTTCTCCCGCAAGGTGCTAGCCCCGGTCTTCTTCTCCCGCAAGGTGCTGCGCTAGCCCCGGTCTTCCGCGCATGCCGCTTTCGCCGCAGCTCGGCCGCTGGAGATCTCCCGGCACCGGCGCCGCCGATTCCCGCACCCCGCCGCCCTCTGCCCGACGGAGGGAGTGCAGGCCGGCGCTTCTCCGCCCTCCTTCCGAAGGGGCCCACCACCGGAGTGCGGCCGTCTCAAGGGATGGCGGGCCGGCGCTTCTGTCGGAGACGGATGGCATCCTTGCCTACGTGAGTATCCACGCCGTGAGCCCCCTGTTCGTCGGGCGTGCCCGCGAGCTCGCCGTGCTCGGAGACGCGCTCGCCAGAGCACGTGCCGGGGTGCCGTCCACCGTGCTGGTCGGCGGCGAGGCCGGGGTCGGCAAGACGCGGCTGGTCGGCGAGTTCGTCGACCGGGCCGACGACGCCATGGTGCTCGTCGGCGGCTGCCTTGAGCTGGGCACGGAGGGCCTGCCTTTCGCGCCGTTCACCGCCGTGCTGCGTGGGCTCGTGCGGGAGCTGGGCCGCGACGGGGTCGCGGCGCTCGTGCCCGGAGGCACGACGCGGGCTCTGGCACGGCTGCTGCCCGAGTTCGGCGAGCCGGACAAGGATGGTCCGGAGGCCAGGGCCCGCCTGTTCGAGCTGGTGCTGGGGCTGCTGGAGCGGCTGGCCGAGGAGCGCGCCGTCGTGCTCGTCGTCGAGGACGCGCACTGGGCCGACCGGTCCACCCGCGACCTGCTGTCCTTCTTGGTCCGCTACCAGCGCACCGCCGGCCGCTTACTGATCGTGGTCACGTACCGCACCGACGAGCTGCACCGCACCCACCCGCTGCGGCCTATGCTCGCCGAGCTGGGCCGGGTGGAGTGGGTGGCCAGGGCCGAGCTGCGCAGGCTGACCCGCAGGGAGGCGATCGCCCAGGCGGCCAGCATCCTGGAGCGGGAGCCGTCCCCCGCCGACATGGACCTGATCTACGCGCGCAGCGAGGGCAACCCGCTGTTCGTGGAGGCGTTGCTCAGCGAGGCCGGCGGCGGCGACGCGCTGCCCGAGTCGCTGCGCGACCTGCTGCTCGCCAGCGTCGAGCGGCTGCCGGAGGAGACCCAGGAGCTGCTGCGGGTGGCCAGCGCGGGCGGCCAGCGCATCGAGCATGACCTGCTCTCCGCGGTCGCCGGACTCGACGAGAGCGCGCTCTCCCGCGCGCTGCGGCCCGCCGTGGCCGGCAACGTGCTGGTCGTCGACGGCGAGGGCTACAGCTTCAGGCACGCGCTCATCCGCGAGGCGCTCCACGACGACCTGCTGCCCGGCGAGCACACCCGCCTGCACACGCGCTACGCCGAGGCGCTGGAGCGCGACCTGTCGATCCTGCCCGCCCCACGCGGCGCGATCGAGCTGGCCCACCACTGGCACTCCGCCCACGACTCCACCTGGGCCCTGGTCGGCGCGTGGCACGCGGCCGCCGCGGCCCGCAAGTCCACCGCGTACGACGAGCAGCTCGGCATGTTGTCCAGGGTGCTGGAGCTGTGGGACCAGGTGCCCGACGCGGCCGAGCGCATCGGCTGCGACCGGCTCGGCGTGCTCAAGCAGATCGCCACGGTGGCCCACCTCGCCGGCGAATACGAGCGGGCCATCGCCTTGGCCAGCGCAGCGCTGGCCGAGTTGGATCAGCAGGCCGATCCGATCAGGACCGCCGTGGTGCTGCGCCAGCGTGGCCTGACCCGTTACGACCTGGGGCGTCCCGGCTACCTCGACGATCTGCGCCGCGCCGCCGAGCTGGTGCCCGCCGACCCGCCGAGCAAGCTCCGCGGCCAGGTGCTGGAGACACTGTCGCGCATGCTCCATGGGCCGGAGGACTGGTCGGAGAAGGTCGCCACGGCCGAGCAGGCCAGGGCGATCGCTCGCGAGGTGGGCGACGCCAACGTCGGGGCGCACGCCCTCATCAACCTGACCTGGGCGCGCTTCGGCTATGCCGAGATCGAGGCCCAGATGGCGGCGTTCGCCGAGGCGCGAGGCATCGCCTCCGGCGGAGACGCGTACAACGCGCTGATGCGCTGCGCCATCTCCGAGTCCGACGCGCTGGAGGGCGCGGGCTGGCACGAGCGGGCCGCCCAGGTCGCCAGGGACGGCGTCGAGGAGGCCGCCCACTACGGACTGGCCCGCACGTCGGGCACATTCTTGGCGATCAACCTGGCCGAGCCGCTGGTGTCGCTCGGACGGTGGGACGAGGCGCTCCAGGCCATCGAGCACGCGCTCGACCTCACACCGCCGGCTCCCTACCGGGCCAGCCTGCAGGGGTTCGTCACGGACATCGCGCTCGCACGGGGGCAGTTCGACCGGGCGGAGCAGATGCTGGGGGCCTCGCGCAGCGTATTGTCTCGGGGGACGTACCGAGATCAGACGGTGTTGCCGCATCTGTGCAGGGAGGTGCAGCTGCTGCAGGGGCGGGGGCAGATGGAGGAGGCGGTACGCACGGCGGCCCGCGCTCTGGAAGAGCGCGACCTGGTCATCAGCCCGCGGTATGCCTGGCCGGTGCTGGTGACCTTCGCCCGGCTCCTCCTGGCCGTCGTGCCGCCCGGGCTGCGCTCCGGGGGCGTCGCGGGTCCCACCGCCCCTCCCGCCCAGGCCGGCTCCGGTGCGAGCGTGGGCGCGGGCGTGGGTGCGGTGCAAGCTCCCGGTGCGCTCGTGCAGTTCGCTCTGTCGCTCATGCCGCGGCTTCGGGCGCTGGGGCAGGAGCTCCCGGCCGTGGGGGATCTGCAGCAGGCACACCGGCTCACGTTCAGCGCGTTGACCGGGCCGGAGACGCCGATCGAGGACGCCGCGGAGCTGGCCGCCTGGCAGCTCAAGGCTTGGGATCTGGCGGCGGGGGCGTGGGCGGCGCTGCGGCAGCCGTACGCGGAGGCCAGGAGCACGATGGGCGCCGCGCAGGCGGCGCTGGCGGCCGGGGATCGGCAGGAGGCGGCGACGCGGCTGACGCGGGCCCGGGAGCTCGCCGTGCACCTCGGCGCCACGCCGCTGCTGGAGCAGATCGACGTCTTCGGACGGCGGGCCAGGATCGGGGGATCCGAGGAGACGGCTGCGGACGGGCAGCCGCTGGGGCTGACGGCGCGGGAGCTGGAGGTGCTGCGCGAGGTGGCGAACGGGCGGAGCAACCGGGAGATCGCCGAGGCGCTGTTCATCTCGGTCAAGACGGTGAGCGTGCACGTATCCAACATCCTGGCCAAGCTCGGGGCCGCCACCCGCGGCGAGGCCGCCGCCACCGCCCACCGGCTCCACCTCTTCGACGCCCCATAACGGGCGCCCCTCGGCACGAACCATGCCGCTCGTGCGATGGGTGGCGCGCGTCCTTGACGCCGGCCTCGTGCATTGGTTTCGTGCGGCCGGGTTTCGTTCGGCCCGGTTTCGTGCGGCCCGGCTTTGTGGGGCCGGATTCGTTCGCGGCTTCGCGCTTCGGTGCCGGGGCCCTAGCCGTGTCGTCGCGTTCGGCCGTGCTCTTCGGTTTCGTGCCTGCTGGCACGATCGCGCTGGTGCTCGGTCGCCTGCGTTTCGTTGCCGGGCTTCTTGTCGCGTACCGGCACCTCGTCCGTGGTGCTCTCCCGACGCGGGCTTTCCGTTCCACCCCCATCATGTACGGCTTCGCCAAGTGGACCGCCACCCGCCGCACGTGGCCGGGGGCCTCCAGGAAAACGCCCTCTGACCCCGCACGGGGCCGGGCGCCGTTACGTGCGCCGCCGGACCCGATGGACGTGGTGAGCGCTCAGGCGGTCAGCTGGGCTTCCAGGCGGTAGCCGTCCACCGTGACGTACACCTGGTCGCCCGGGCGCGCGTTCAGCCGCATGAGCACCGGCTGGAGCGAGTCGAAGACCGGCTGGTGACCTTGCCAGACCAGGACGATGGCGTTGTCGCCGGGACCGGTGACCGACAGCAGGGTGCCGGGGCGCATGCCGAGCTGCGCGGCGTAGCCCTCGGGCACCGGCACCGGGCCGCCGCGCAGGTGCTCAGGGGTGACCTCGATGCGCTGCCAGCGGCGCGGGTCCGAGGAGGGGCTCGGCAGCGGCGGGGGCGGCGTGGCCGGGGTGCCCGCCACGGGCAACATGCCGGAACGGCCGCCCGACAGCGCCGACAGCGTGGCCAGGGCCGCGGACGGGTCAATGGAGGCGGTGGTCGCGGGCGGGATGGGCTGGCCGCCCCGGTGGTGGTGGCCGTTGGCGCCCGGGGTGCGGCGGGGCAGAGGCTGGGCCGGCGACTCGGACGAGGCGGCCGGGTTGGGCGCGGTCTCGCTAGGCAGGGCATCGAGCCATGCCTTGGCCGAATGGGCGCGGATGCCCAGCTCCGCCATCAGCTCGACGACGTCGGCGTCGGGCGGGCTGGAGGCGAGGAGTTGCCGCGTACGGGCCTGCAGGCCGTGGATGTCGCCCACCACCAGCCAGCCGTCCTGGAGGCGGCGGTCCGGCATGAGCGTGACCAGCACCCGCCACAGCGGGGTGCGCAGCGACGGCACTGTCACGGGGTGGGCCGGGTCGGCGCCGATGAGCTGGTCTTCCGTGGCTGCCGCGCCGAGCCACTCGGTCAGGCGGAACATGTGTCCCGTGACCGGGGCGGACTCCGACGAGCGCAGCCAGTGCAGCACACGTTCCTCGGCGGTGCGCTGGGCCTGGGAGAGGGCGTCCCGCTCGACCAGCATCTTGTGCGCGAGCGTGCGCAGGCTGACCGGGTCCTCGGCGAACAGCCGGTGCACGGCCACGGCCAGCTCGAGTTTGTCCAGGTTGCGGAACAGGCTGTCCACCACTCGGACCATGGCGTGGTCGGTGTCGGACGGCACGGGACTGGAGGACGCCGCGCCCGGCGTCGAGTACGCGGGAGTGCGCGGGGCGCTCTTGGAGGCGTCCGCGCCGGGGATGGCTGGGAGCGAGCCGGTGCTCGGACCGCCGGGGATGGCTGGGAGCGAGCCGGTGCTCGGACCGCCGGGGATGGCTGGGAGCGACCCGGTGCTCGGACCACCGGGGATGGCCGGGAAGGATCCTGTGCTCGGACCGCCGGGAACGGGCCCGCCCGAGGTCGGGATGCGTGGCATGGAACCGGTGTCCCGGCGGCCGGACTGAGGGCCGGCGGGGCGCTGCGGGAGGCGTTCGGGCTGGCCGGGGCGCTGGGGGAGGCCGCCCTCGCCCGCGAAGCCCTGGCGTGGTCCGCCGCCGCCCTGCGGCTGCGCGGGGAAGGACCCTGTCTGGCGTTGCGGACCGCTCTCCGGCTGCGCCGGGAAGGACCCTGTCTGGCGTTGTGGGCCGCTTTCCGGCTGGGGCGGGATCGACCCTGCTGGACGCTGTGGGCCGCGCTCCTGCTGAGCGGGAAAGGACCCGGTCTGGCGCCCGCCGTCCGATGGCGGCGCCGTCTGATGCTGGGAGCCGGCGTCCGCGGCAGGGAAGGGGCTCGCCTGACGCTCCGGCGGCTGGCCGGGGAGGCCGCCGTTCTGGCGTTGTGGCGGGCCGTCACCATGGGCGGCGGCGAGAGGGCCGGCGGTTTGCGGTTGCCGCGCGGGGCCTTCGGGCCGCGCGGCGGGGGAACCACCCTGGGCGGGGGCGAACGGACCACTCTGGGCGGCGAACGAGCCGGTCTGGGGATCCGGCCCCGTCCTTCTGGTCTCGTCCTGCGCGGGGGTCGCGCCGCGCGGCAGCGGGCGCGTCACCTCCGGGCGACCCGGCTGTGCGGCCTCCCGCTGGGCGGGGATGCGGCCGAGTATCTCGCGGAAGACCGAGCCGATCACGACTTCGGGCGTCGCGGACGGGGTGCTCAGGTCGCTGGGGGACAGGCGGCGCAGCCGCTGCCAGCCGCCGAGACCGATGATCGCCGTACGGGTGGCCTCCGGCCAGCCGGGCAACGCCGGGTCGACGCGGTGGACCGTCAGCGCGGGCAGCAGGTCGACCAGCGGCAGGTGATCCCAGCGAGAGGAGGCCAGCCGGGCGAGACGTTCACAGATCCAGTCGAGGCCCGCCGTGCCGAGCGCCTTCGACAGCGCGAGCGAGGACCACCACCCCGCGGGCAGGCGCGGATCGCCCAGCGCCTCAGCCACCTGCTGTGGTCGGCTCCAGCGCAGAGCAGGGACTAGGTCGCTCAGGCAGATCGATGACTCGACTTCCATCGGCGGACCTTATCCTCCCCAGTGAGCCGCGTGGTGGCGCCCGTAACGCATGTGGCTAATGGTGCAGCCTACGCGGCAAGCTATCAATCAGTGTGAATTGGGTAAAGACGGTTCAGGTCCAAACCGTACCGTGGACGGCCGCCCACCTGGGCCACACATGCGGCACCCGCACGGCAACCTGACTCCAAAGCGCCCGGTTCGCCGACCCCCTGCAAACTTGCTGTGAGAAACCCCGCGGCGAATGCGTCACCTGCTCCGGTGGAGTCTACGACCTCGGCGGGCAACCCGGGGGTCGTTGCCACGATCGCGCCGTCCACGGCGGCCAGCGCGCCCTCGGCGCCCAGCTTCACGGCCGCTGTGCCGTATCTCTCACTCAGCAGTACGGCGGCGCGCTCCGCGGTTGAGGAGCCGGTGAGCAGGAGGGCCTCGTCGAGGTTCGGGATGATCAGGCCGGCGGGAGCGGTCTCGCACAGGAAACGTTCGATGCCGAAGTCGCGCAGCGGTCCCGTCGAGGCAGGATCGATGCTGACCGGCACGCCCGCGGCCGCCGCGTCCGCCATGGCGACCCTGGCCAGGCGCAGGCCAGGCGCGGCGAAGAGCAGGTACCCGGACAGGTGGAGGCGGGCGACGCCGTCCAGCAGGGCAGGGTCCCAGTCGTCCTCTGAGATCAGGCCGCCCGCGCCGCGATTGGTGAGCATCGAACGCTCGCCGCTCCTGTCCACCATCGCGATCACCACGGCGGTGGGATGCTCGGGATCCACCGTCACGTGGGGGCGTACCCCGATCTTGGCCAGTTCGGCGGTGTGCCAGTCGCTGCTGTCGTAGCCGAGCCTGGTCAGCAGGCGGGCGTCGGCGCCCAGGTGGGCGGCCCAGGCGGCGGTGTTCGCGCCGGAGCCGCCGGGGCGCAGCACGATGTCGGCGGCCGTATCGGTGCCCGACATGACGGGCGAACCGTGCAACGCCACCACATCGGTGACCACGTCGCCGATGACCAGCAGCCCGCGGTCCGTCACAGCGGTCTCAGAAGTCGGCATGAGATCGCCTGGTCACCGTCGCGCCCAGGCTAGGGCGATGCGGGCGGCCAGGGCGGTGTTGCCGCGTACGGCGGCCAGGTTCGCCTCCAGGGAGGCGCCGCCGGTGCCGTTCACCAGGTAGCCCAGCAGGAACGGGGTGATCGCCTGCCCCTTGACTCCCTCGCGCTCGGCGGCGGCCAGCGCCTCGGCCAGCACCCGGTCGTGCAGCTCGGGGTCGAGCTGCACGTCCTCGGGGACCGGATTGGCGACGATCAGCGCCGTCTCCTGTCCGCCGAGCGCGTCCTGGCCGCGCATGATCTCCGCCGCCTCGTCGGGCGACTCGATCCGCCAGTCGATCGGCTGGCCGGAGGAGTGCAGGTAGAAGCCGGGGAAGGTGTCGGTGCGGTAGCCCACCACGCTCACGCCCCTGGTCTCCAGCCGCTGCAGCGTCGCCGGCACGTCGAGGATGGACTTCACGCCCGCGCACACGACCGTGATGCGGGTACGGGCCAGCGTGTCGAGATCGGCGGACTCGTCCTGGTCCTCGGTCCACCCCCGGTGCACACCGCCGAGCCCGCCGGTGGCGAACACCCGGATCCCGGCGCGGGCGGCAAGGAACGACGTGGCCGACACGGTGGTCGCGCCGCTGGCCTTCAGCGCCGCCGCCACGGGCAGGTCCCGCTGGCCCAGCTTGCGCAGCCCGGACTCGGTCGCGATGCGCTCCAGCTCCACCTCGGTCAGGCCGATCCTGGGCACGCCGTCCAGCACGGCGATCGTGGCCGGCACGGCCCCGGCGGCCCGGACGACTCCCTCCAGCTCACGCGCCACCTCCAGGTTGCGCGGCTGCGGCAGTCCGTGGGAGATGATCGTGGACTCCAGTGCGACGACGGGCGCGCCGCCGGCCAGGGCCTCGGCCACCTCGTCGGACGGCTGGAGTACGGAGTCGGTGGTGCGGCGCATGGTGGGTTTCGTGCTCCTCGCGTGATCCTTACCCTGCTCAGGGCGAACGTGGAAGTTTACGGCATTTCCGAGGGTCCGCTGAGACCGCCGTCCACTTGAGTGGATGTCTCCTGGAACGTGCCGTCCCGAGCAGCATCGCATCGCGAGCCCGAGCCGATCAAGGAACCCTTCCCCTGGCGTTGACGAGAGGAGTGGTATGGGCTTTAAAGTGCGAGGATGAGGTCGTATGACGTGATTGTCGCAGGGGGCGGGCACAACGGGCTGGTCGCGGCCGCCTACCTCGCCGGAGCCGGCCGGCGGGTCCTGGTGCTGGAGCGGCTGGACCACGCGGGCGGGCTGGCGATCTCCGCGCAGGCCTTCCCCGGCGTGGACGTGCGGCTGTCGCGTTACTCCTACCTCGTCAGCCTCCTGCCCTCGAGCATCGTCCGCGACCTGGGGCTCGCCCTGGAGCTGCGGCGGCGCCGCTACGCTTCGTACACGCCCACCGGCGACACCGGGCTGCTGGTCGACAACGAGGACGCGGCGCGTACGGCGGCTTCTTTCGCGGCCGTCACCGGCGGCGAGGCCGACCACAAGGCGTGGCAGGACTTCTACGGCATGACCGCGCGGGTGGCGCAGGCGCTGGCCCCCACCCTGCTCGAACCCCTGCGCTCCGCCGCCGAGATCGAGCGCCGGGTCGGCGCGGAGGCGTGGCGGGACCTGTTCCAGCGGCCGATCGGTGCGACCGTGGACGAGCGGTTCGGCGACGACACCGTGCGCGGCGTCGTGCTCACCGACGCGCTCATCGGCACGTACGCCGACCCGGCCACCGACCTGCTGGCCAACCGGTGCTTCCTCTACCACGTGATCGGCGACGGCACCGGCGAGTGGAACGTGCCCGTCGGCGGCATGGGAGCGGTGTCCGGGGCGCTCGAAGCGGCGGCCCGGCGGGCGGGCGCCGAGATCAGGACCGGCGCGGAGATCATCGGGATCTCGCCGTCCGGGGAGGTCGCGTTCGTGGACGCGGACGGGGAGCACGCGGTGAACGGCGGGCACGTGCTGGTCAACCTGCCGCCCGCGGTGCTGGACCGGCTGCTCGGCAGACCGCAGACCCTGCCCGAGGGGGCGCAGCTGAAGGTCAACATGGTCCTCAGCAGGCTGCCGAGGCTGAAGGACACCTCCGTTGATCCGAAGGCGGCCTTTAGTGGGACGTTCCACATCAACGAGAGGCGCGATCAGCTGGCGGCGGCGTACGCGCAGGCGGCGCGGGGCGAGATCCCGGAGCTGCCGCCGGCGGAGGTCTACTGCCACTCGCTGACCGACCCGTCGATCCTCGGGCCCGGGTTGCGGGGGAGTGCGGAGACGATGACGTTGTTCGGGCTGCACATGCCCGCCCGGCTCTTCCGGAAGAATCCTGATAAGGCGCGCGATGATGCCCTCCGCGCCACCTTCGCCTCCATCAACTCCGTCCTCGCCGAGCCCATCGAGGACTGCCTGCTCCAGGCCCCCGACGGCACTCCGTGCGTGGAGGCCAAGAGTCCGGTGGACCTGGAACGGGAGGCCGGGCTGCCCGGCGGCCACATCTTCCACACCGACCTGAGCTGGCCGTACGCCGAAGAAGGCCAGGGCGGATGGGGCGTGGAGACAGAGCACGGCCGTATCCTCATGTGCGGCGCCGGTGCCCGCAGAGGCGGCGGCGTGAGCGGCATCGGCGGTCACAACGCCGCGATGGCCCTCCTGAGATCATGATCCTCATGAAACGTGGATGAGCGCGTTTATGAGCTTTTCATGATGAGCCTCTAGCGTTTGCACCATGAGTGAGCCCGCACGGTTGCTGGTGGTGGACGACGAGCCCGCGTTGCGCGAGGCGCTGCAGTCGAGTCTGGAGTTCGAAGGCTACAAAGTCGTCACGGCCAACGACGGGCAGGCGGCGCTGGACGAGCTCGCCCGCGAGTCCTATGACGCCGTGCTGCTCGACGTCATGATGCCCCGCCTCGACGGGCTGACCGCCTGCCGCAGGCTGCGCGGCTCGGGCAACCACATCCCGGTCCTCATGCTCACGGCCCGCGACGCGGTCGGCGACCGCGTGTCCGGGCTGGACGCCGGTGCCGACGACTACCTGGTCAAGCCGTTCGAGCTGGACGAGCTGCTGGCCCGGGTCCGCGCTCTGCTGCGGCGCGGCGCGCTGAGCACAGGTCCCGAGGAGGACGGCACGCTGTCGTACGGCGATCTGCGCATGGACCCGGCGACCAGGGAGGTCATGCGGGGCGGGCGCGGGCTCGACCTGACCAGGACCGAATACCTGCTGATGGAGCTGTTCCTGGCGCATCCGCGGCAGGTGCTGACCCGGGATCAGATCCTGAGCGAGGTGTGGGGGTTCGACTTCGAGCCGAGCTCCAACTCGCTCGACGTGTACGTGATGTACCTGCGACGCAAGACCGAGGCCGGGGGTGAGCCGCGGGTGATCCACACCGTGCGCGGGGTCGGCTATGTGCTCCGGACGTCGCCGTGATCTGGCGCAGCCTGCGCACCCGGCTCACCTTCCTGGTCGCGGCCGCGGTCGCACTGGCCATCGCGGTCAGCGCGGGCGCCTGCTTCATGATCGTGCGCAAGCAGCTCTATGACCAGGTGGAACGGGAACTGAAGCCGAAGGCCAGCAACAACCTGCCCTGGCTGGTGGACCACTGCAGGCCGGAACCGGCGCCCGCCGGCCCTTACGGCCCGCCGCAGTCGACCCAGATCATCTACAGCGACGGCCGCCCCACCTGCTACTACGGCGTCGCGCTGAAGGTCACGCCGGACGACACCCAGATGGCGCGGGAGGGCGGCAAGCCTCACATGCACAACGGGGTCGCCGAGGACGGCACCCCCATGCGCATCCTCACCATCAACGTCGGCCCGGGCATGGCGGTCATGGACGCCCGGCCGATCGGACACCTGCAGTACACCCTGCGCAATGTCGCGATGCTGCTCGGCTTCGTCTCCGCGCTCGGTGTGCTGGGCGCGGCCACCGCCGGGCTGCTCATCGCCCGTGCCGCGCTGCGCCCGGTGGGGCGGCTCACCCGGGCTGTCGAGCACATCGCGCAGACCGAGGACCTCGACACGCGCATTCCCGTCAAGGGCAACGACGAGATCGCCCGGCTCAGCTCTTCCTTCAACGCCATGACCACCGCCCTGGCCGGTTCGCGCGAACGCCAGAAGCAGCTGGTCGCCGACGCCGGGCACGAGCTGCGCACGCCCCTGACGACCCTGCGTACCAACATCGACCTGCTGCTGCGCAGCGAGCAGACCGGCCGCAGCCTCGACCCCGAGGCCAAGCGGCGCCTGCTGGTCAACGTGAAGGCGCAGTTCGCCGAGCTGTCCACGCTGGTCGCGGACCTGCTCCAGCTCGCCAGGGGCGACACCGAGCACGAGCCGCACGTCGAGCTGGCCTTCCACGAAGTGGTGACGGCGGCCGTGGAACGGGCCAGGCTGCGTGGCGCCGAGGTCGTTACCGATCTCAGCCCCTGGTACGTCGTCGGCAGCGCCACCTCGCTCGAACGCGCCGTGCTCAACCTCATCGACAACGCCGCCAAGTTCAGCCCCGACAGCCAGGTCGAGGTGTCGCTGAAGGGCGGCAAGCTCACCGTGCGCGACTATGGCCCGGGACTGCCCGAAGAGGAGCTGCCGCACGTCTTCGAGCGGTTCTGGCGTTCACCGTCCGCCCGCGGCCTGCCCGGATCCGGGCTCGGGCTGGCGATCGTCGCCCAGACCGTCGAGGAGGCCGAGGGCAAGGTGAGCCTGGCGAACGCGCCGGGCGGCGGAGCGATCGCCACGATCGATCTCCCTGGAACTCTCATGCGTGACTCAGAATCGGAGACGCTGGATTCCTCCCGAACTCTCATCCGTAACTCAGAATCGGATAAGTCCCGTTAAAGGCGCGAACCATGTGCTAGGTGCATGAACACCACAGCAGTCAGGACGCGCCTGGTCGAGGTGGTCGTCCCGGTCTACAACGAGCAGCGGGCGCTGCGCGCGAGCGTCACCCGCCTGCACGCCTACCTGACCGGGAACCTCCCCTACGGCTTCCGGATCACGATCGCCGACAACGCCAGCGCGGACAACACCCGGCAGATCGCCACCGAGCTGGCCGGGGAACTCCCGCACGTGCGGGTCGTGCACCTCGACGAGAAGGGCCGCGGGCGGGCCCTGCGGCGAGTCTGGTCGGAGAGCGACGCCGACGTCGTCAGCTACATGGACGTGGACCTGTCCACCGATCTGGATGCGTTCCTGCCCCTCGTGGCGCCGCTGCTGTCGGGCCACAGCGACCTGGCCATCGGCACCCGGCTGTCGCGGGCCTCGCGGGTCGAGCGCGGCCCCAAGCGCGAGTTCATCTCCCGCTCGTACAACCTGCTGCTCCGCTCGGTGATGGGGGCCGGGTTCTCGGACGCGCAGTGCGGCTTCAAGGCCGTCCGTACGGAGATCGCCCAGGCCCTGCTGCCCGGTGTCGAGGACGAGGAATGGTTCTTCGACACCGAGCTGCTGCTCCTGGCCGAGCGCCACGGGCTGCGCATCCACGAAGTGCCCGTGGACTGGGTGGACGATCCGGACAGCCGGGTCGACATCCTCCGGACCGCCCTCGACGACCTGCGTGGCCTGGCCAGGGTGGCGCGCAAGACGCTGTCCGGGGCCGCGCGCATCCCCGTGCCCGCACGGGTGCAGCGGGCCGAGCTGCCGAAGGGGATGGCCAGGCAGCTGCCCAGGTTCGCGATCGTCGGGGTGGTCAGCACGCTGGCATACCTGGCGCTGTACTCGCTGCTGCGGCCGATGGTCTCGCCGCTGGCCGCCAACGCGGTCGCGCTGCTGGTCACGGCCGTGGCCAACACCGCCGCCAACCGGCGCTTCACGTTCGGCGTCACGGGGTCGGCAGGGGCGATGCGGCACCAGTTCGAGGGGCTGATCGCGTTCCTCGTCGGGCTGGCGCTCACCTCGGGCAGCCTCTCGCTGCTGCCCGACGGGGTCTCGCACGGGGTGGAGCTGCTCGCCGTCATCGTCGCGAACGCGGCCGCCACGCTCGTACGCTTCCTGCTCCTGCGCGTGTGGGTCTTCAACCCCAAGAGGAGGACCGTCCGATGACCATCACCGCGCCGCGGCCCGCGCACCGGGCCGCCGAGAGCCGGTCGCTGCCCGCCCGCCTGTTCCTGGGCGCCGAGGACGATCCCCGCTGGTCGCGTCCCGCGTTGTGGGCAGTGCTGGCGACCGCGTTCGTCCTCTACGCGTGGGCGCTGAGCGGCAACGCCAACGCCTACTACGCCGCCGCGATCGTCTCGGGCACCCAGAGCTGGAAGGCGTTCTTCTTCGGCGCGCTCGACGCCGGGTCCTTCATCACCGTGGACAAGCCGCCGCTGGCCCTGTGGGTCATGGGGCTGCCGGCGCGGATCTTCGGCTACAGCACGTGGAGCATGCTGATCCCGCAGGCCCTGGCCGGCGTGGCGGCCGTCGGGCTGGTCCACTCCGCCGTGCGGCGGGCCTTCCCGGCGGGAGTACGGGCGGGGCACGTGGCCGCGCTGGTCGCGGCCGTCGTCATGACGCTCACACCGATCACCGTGGCGATCAACCGGGACAACAACCCGGACACGGTGCTCGTGCTGCTGCTGGTGCTGGCCGCCTGGTTCTGCCTGGAGTCGCTGCGGACAGGGCGGCTGCGGTCGCTGCTGTTCGCCGCGTTGTTCGTGGGGCTGGCGTTCAACGCCAAGATGTTGCAGGCGTACCTGGTGGTGCCGGCGTTCGGGGTGGCGTACCTGGCCTGCGCCCGGGTGTCGTGGCTCAAGCGTGCAGGGCATCTGCTGGCCGCCGGCGCGGTGCTGCTGGCGTCCAGCGCCTGGTGGATGGTCATCGTGGACTTGTGGCCGGCCGAGTCGCGGCCCTACATCGGCGGCTCGACCGACAACTCCGTCTGGGACCTGGTCATCGGCTACAACGGCCTCGGCCGGATCTTCGGCCAGGGCGAGTCCGGCGGCGGGGGCGGGGGTGCCGGCTTCGGCGGGGAGTCCGGGGCCGGGCGGCTGTTCAACGACGTCATGGCCGGGCAGATCTCCTGGCTGCTGCCGTTCTGCGTGGCGGCGCTGGCGTTCGCGGTCGTGACGCGGGTGCGGCGCCTGCCGTCCGAGGACGCGCCTTCGGGGGCGGCGTGGCTGGTGTGGGGCGGCTGGCTCGTCGTCCACTACATGGTGTTCAGCTTCTCCAGCGGGACCTTCCACCCGTACTACACGACCGCCATGGCGCCGGCCGTGGCCGCGCTGAGCGGGATGGGCGTGGTCGTCATGTGGCGGGCGTACCGGCGGTCGCGGGCCTGGGCGTGGGTGCTGCCGCTCGCGGTGGCCGTGACCGGTGGCTGGTCGTTCGTGGTGCTGCGCCGCACGCCGGACTGGGCGCCGTGGCTGGCCTGGATCGTGCTCGGGGCGACCCTGGTGGCCGTGGTGGTGCTTGTTCTGGCCCGGATGCGGGCGCAGGTCACGGTCAAGGTGGCGGCTCTCGCGCTGGCGGCCACGGTGATCGCCGGGCTGGCCGGGCCGGCCGCGTACGCGGTGACGCCGCTGCAGTCCCAGGTGAACGGCACCAACCCGACCGCCGGGCCCTCGACGGGCGGTGGGATGGGCGGGTTCGCCCGGCCGGGCGGCATGCCCGGCGGCGGCCAGTTCCCCGGCCGCCAGGCCGGACAGGGCGGGACGGCAGGCACGCAGCGGCCGTCCGGCTTCATGCGGGGTGGGGTGAGCGACTCCGTGGCCAAATACCTCGTGGCCAACCAGGGCAAGGCCACCTGGTTGGTCGCGGTGAGCAGCGCGCAGCAGGCGTCGTCCCTGATCCTGTCCACCGGCAAGCCGGTGATCGCCATGGGTGGTTTCACGGGCAGCGATCCGGCCATGACCGTCGAGCGGCTCAAGGAGCTCGCGTCGTCGGGACAGCTCCGGTATGTCATGGCGGGTGATGATCGGGGTGGGCCCGGTGGGCGGGGGAACGCCGAGGTGACGAGTTGGGTGCAGGAGAACTGCACGGCGGTGGATGGGCAGGACGGTCTATACGACTGCGCGACGTAATTACGAAGGGGCGCCGCCAGGTCGGCGCCCCAAATTTCTTTGCCGCAAATACGAGGATTAGTCCGGATTTAGTGTCGCTATCTGCCCTCTGACCTGGGGAAACTTTTTTCGGTTTCGTTTGCGGACGGCGATCAGCGGGGTATTCTCGACGCAGTCAACGGGACCGGAGATCGCATATATCCCCGGTCCCTCCCCCCCAACCTATGGGAGATTACCTTGGGGTACAAGGAAATCTGCTGCACGCTCGGCACCGCCCTCGACAACGACTTCATCCAGATGCGGGCAGACCACGCCGAGCTGGCGCAGGACCTCACCGAGCGGATCAACGGAGTGGCCAGCCGCGTCAAGACGCTTGACGGGAAGGTCACCAAGCTCGATGAGCGGCTCACCAGGGTCGAAGACAAGGTCGACAGGCTCGAAACGAAGATGGACGCCAAGTTCGAGCAGGTCGACGCCAGGTTCGAGCAGGTGGACGTCAGGTTCGACAGGCTGGAGTCGAAAGTGACCGATATGCAGGGGAGCCAGCTGGAGATGATGGAGATCCTCGTCGCCATCCAGCGCAAGCTCGACGTCGACAAGCCCGACATCGACAAGGCCGACCTCAACTAGTTCGCCCTAACGCCGAAGAGCGGGCCCGCATTCGCCACGGGCCCGCTTTTTCGTGAGCTTCAGGCGGGCAGGGCCGCGAGGAGGAAGGCAAGGCGGGCGGCGGCGGATTCCACGTCGTCGGTCGTGCCCAAGCGGTAGCCCCACGACGTAATGAACGCCCCTTCGTCCGAACACGTCACGGTCTCCGCGAGGGTGGCCGAGAAGCGGTTGCGGACCGATACGTAGGCCGGGTCGCTGGACAATGCCAGGGTCTGGACGGACAGGTCGGCGTGACGACCTGCGTGCCAGGCGAACCGCTCGAGGCTGAGCGCGGTATCAAGCATCATGCGTCACCTCCGCATCGTCTCGCGACAGAATTGCACGATCTTGCGGTGGGAGGCAAGCAATTGCGACGGTTAATGTGGGCTTTGTTTTCGGTAAGCGTGAAGAATGCGGATCAGGACTTCCCGCCCGCCCTCATCGAACTCGGCCACTTTCGCATAGGCGTCGAACGCGTTGACGTAGAAGGCGATGTCATCGGGATCGCGCAGGACCAGGTCTTTCGTCATCGTGGCCACGCCCACCATGGCGTCGTTGTAGATCCAGAACCCGTTGATCGGCGCGGACGGCAGCTCGGTGCCGAAGGGGATCACACCGAACTCGACGTTCGGCAATGTGCTGACCGCGAGCAATCGATCAAGCTGGCCGCGCATGACGTCGGCCGGGGCCAGCGTGGTGTGCAACGCCGACTCCGGCACCACGAACCTGAACGTCCTGCTCCGGTCGTACAGGATCTCCTGTCGCTGCATGCGCACCCGCACCGCCGCGTCGATCTGGTCGGCGGCGCTGTAGAGGCGCTTGACCTTGCGGAAGACGTACCTGGCGTATTCGGCGGTCTGCAGCAGACCCACGACGATGCCCGGCTCGAAGGCCCGGAACAGTTTGGTCCGGGCCTCGAGGTCCCGCATGTCCTCCTGGATGGCGGCCAGGCCGCTGCGGTAGCGCTGCTTCCAGCTGTCGTGCCGCTCCGCCAGGGCAATGACCTGCCTGATCAGCTCGTCGGTCGTGTCGGGCGCGGCACTGACGGCCTGCGCCCACGCGACCACGTCATCCTCGGTGGGGGTCTGCCGGGCGTTCTCCAGCCGTGAGACCTTGGACGGCTGCCAGCGCAGCCGCTCGGCCAGCTCCTTGCCCGACAGTTGGACGGCCTCGCGCAGTTGCCGTAGCTGACCGCCGAGGTCGATGCGCGCCTGCTGAAACGACGTCACGCCGCAAGAGGCTAGCCCCGGTTGCGTCGATCATGCCAGCGTCGGCCGCAATTGTGATCAACCGGTTGCAGCCGGTGCCTCTCCGCTGGTCGGGAAAGCGGTTGCCGTGTTGTCAGACAGGACCCGGCGGGCGATTTCGGTGATGAGTTCGCGGGGGACCTCGACCGCGGTCTCGCCGTCGAGGACGTCGCGGAGGTCGGCGAGCGCCTCCGCGTCGGTGACTTGGAGCCCCTGCACGACGATGGTGCCGCGGTCGGTCTCGTACAGGGTGGGACAGGCGCCCGCCTCCGAGGTGGAGCCGAGGAACCGCATGCGCATGACGATCCTTCCCCGAAATATCAGTGCAATTGCGCGCAATTGTACGTCTCGGAGATGTCCTGTGATCGTGCTTTCCGAAAATCGCTATATACGGTCAGCCGAGAACGCCGTCCCTGAACTCCCGCGCCCGCTCGAACAACTCCAGCGTCGTCGCGTGCAGCAGGTCGCCGATGTCCTTGGGCGCCTTGCCGGCGAACGCCCGGGCGTGCGTGCCCTCCAGCACGATGCCGAGCTTGAAGCAGGCCATGACCGCGTACCAGCCGATCGCCGACAGGTCGCGCTCGGACAGCGCCGCGTAGTAGGCGACGAGTTCCTGAGGCGACGGGAGCCCGGGCACGTGGCCGTTGTTGGAGGGCCAGGTGGCCAGCAGCCAGCCCAGATCGAGCAGCGGGTCGCCGATCGTGCACATCTCCCAGTCCACGATCGCGGCCACGCGGGGTCCGTCGCAGGCGAACATGAGGTTCGCGAAGTGATAGTCGCCGTGCATGATCCCGGGGGTGAACGACCGGGGGAGGTGGAGGGTCAGCCAGTCGGCGGTCTCCGGTAGGCCGGGGATGTCGGGGCCTGGGTAGCCGTCGAGGTCGCCGTACGAGTCGAGCTCCTTGAGCCAGCGGGGCACCTGCCGCTCCAGGAACCCCTCGGGCCGGCCGAAGCCCGGCAGCACGCCCGGATCGACCCGCCCCAGCTCGGCCAGCGCGGCGGCGGCCTCGAACCCCATCCGGTGCCTGATCGCCGGGTCGGACGCGTGCGGCTCGGGCAGCCCCACCGACGGGTTGAACCCGTCGACCGGCTCCATCAGGTAGAAGACCGGCTCGCGTGCCGTCTGCGCCGCCACCAGCGCGGGCGCGGGGACCGGCGTGTCACGCAGCGCTCCCAGCAGCCGCGCCTCACGGCGCAGCACCTCGTTGCTCTTCTGGCGGGCGTGCAGGGGCGGGCGGCGCAGGATGTACGGGCGGCCGCCGCGTTCGAGCCGGACCATGACGTTCTGCGTGCCGCCCATGACCGGTGCCACGCCCGTGATCGGGCCCCCGGGCAGCCCCTGGCCGTCCATCCACGCGCCGAGCGCGTCGAAGTCGATGGCGCTGATGTCGATGTGGGTGGAGGTCATAGACCGCCCTTCGCAGGCCAGCTCGCGCATGCCACCAAGCTGCCGAGCCGGCCGCCGGCCGGCCGACTGCCGGGTAGAACGATATTCTGGTGGTGACCTTAAGTGGGCGCTGCGCACCCGGTCAACCCAGGGCCTGCATGAACGGCAGGAACTGGCAGGCGGGATCGCCGGGCAGGTCGCCGCCGCGCACCATACGCGAGACCTGCCACGGGTCGGCGATACCGTGCCCGCCCGCCCATCTGATCATCGACTCATGGGCGAGGTCGAAATCCATGCGTACCTCGCCGTCCGCCCCCAGCGCCAGATCGCCGATCAGCGCCCGCGCGGTCTCCTCGTCCCGTGCCACGACCGGACCGATGACCGTGTTGTCGTCATTGCGCCAGCGGTGGCCGAAGCCGCCGTCCGCGATCCTGACCTGCTCGCCGAACGTGAACATGCGCCGCAGGAGCGCGGACCGGTCCGTGCCGAACAGCTCGGCGTCGAGCGCCAGGATCGTGCCGAGGTCGTCCGGGGTGGCGGGGCGGGTCCGGCCCGAGTGCTCGCCTCTGAAGAGGCCCGTGTGCTTGGCGGCCCGGCCGACGACGCGGAAGCCGAGCCGTTCGTAGAGCGGGCGGCCGTACTCGGTGGCGTACAGGGAGACGGTCCGGTCACCGGCCCGCTCCAGCACGTGCTCCATGAGGCGGCGGCCCAGGCCGCGCCTGCCGAACCTGGAGGCCGTGAGCACCATGCTGATCACGGCGTGGTCGTCGCCGTAGCAGGTCAGGATGTTCGTCGCAGCCAGGCCGTCGCCGTCCGGGGCGTCGATCCCGTACGGCTCGCCGACCTCGAACAGCAGGCGCCACTTATGCCGTTCGGGCAGCCAGCCGCGGTCCTTGGCCAGGCGCGTGCAGTCGTCCAGGTCGTCGAGGGTGAGACGGCGGGCGGTCATAGGGGACATCTTTCTCTATGGAGGATGCTGATCTCAAAGTGATTGTGGAGGGCGGGATGGAGTGCGTTGTAGCGGTCGATGTCGGCGGGACCACCATGAAAGGCGGACTTGTCGCTCGTGACGGGACGATCCTCTACGTCGAGCGCCGGCCCACGCCCCGCGCCGAAGGGGCAGAGCGGGTGATCGCCGCCATCTCGGCCTTCGTCGGCGACCTGTCCAGGCCGCGGGCCGGGATGTGGCCGGTGGCCGTGGGGCTGGCGGTGCCGGGGCTCGTCACGGCCACGCACGCGGTCTTCTCCGCGGCGTTCGGGTGGCGGGACGTCCCGGTAGCCGCGTTCACGGACGTCGACCTGCCTGTGGCGCTGGGACATGACGTGCGGGCCGCAGGGGAGGCCGAGCTGGCCTACGGAGAGGGCGGGCGGGACGTGTTGTTCCTGCCGATCGGCACGGGGATCGCGGGCGCGGTCGTCCTGGCCGGCTCCGTGTACGGGGGCGCGGGCGGATGGGCCGGGCAGATCGGGCACATCCCGGTCCGGCCGGAGGGGCTGCCGTGCGGGTGCGGGCAGCGAGGCTGTCTGGCGGCCTACGCGTCGGCCGGGGCCATCGCGGCCCGGTGCGGCGAGCCTTTCGCCGAGCACGTTCTGCGCAGGGTGCGGCAAGGGGACGAGGTGGCGGTCGAGGTGTGGGGGGAGGCGGTCGAGGCGCTGGCCCTGGCCCTGGCCACGTACACGCTGCTGCTTGATCCGGCGTTGGTCGTCATCGGCGGCGGGTTGTCGCAGGCGGGCGACGCGCTGCTGGAGCCGGTACGCGTCGGCCTGGCGCAGCGCCTTGCCTTCCGGCCCGCTCCCGACGTGCGGGCGTCGCGGCTCGGCGGGCAGGCCGGCCTGCTGGGGGCGGGGCTGCTTGGCTGGAGGGCCTGTCCCACAGTCCTGCGCGGCGCCACGCGCCGCCGGTGACCAGGCCCGCGCCCCAGGTCCAGGCGGGTCGTCGATCGTCGGCGGTGACCAGGTGCGGGCGGGGCTCGTCGAGGGCCGGCAAGCCGGCGCGGGCGGCCGATCATGAACGGGCTCAGGAGTCGGGGAGGAGCTCGGCGGGGATGTCAGACAGCTGGGCGCGTAGCTCCTCGCCCAGGGCCTTGGCCTGCGGGTCCATGCGCGGGCTCGCCGCCACCCCCCGGCCGAGCAGGCCGTGGACGACGAAGTTGAGCGCCATGATGTTGGGCAGCTCGTGACGCTCGATTCGGTAGGGGGCCAGCGCCGGGAGCAGCTCCTTGAGTCTGGCGACCGTGAGATGAGCCGCCAGCCAGCCGTACCGGCCGGCGGTGTCGCCCCAGACCCCCAGGTTCGCGTTACCGCCCTTGTCGCCTGATCGAGCCCCTGCGATCCGCCCCAGCGGCGCTCGCACCACCGCTCCACCGACCGTGGATGTCACCTCGCCCTGGGCGGGTGCGGGGAGCGGGTGGAGGGCCGTCGCGGCCCGGGGCGCGTCGTCGGCAAGGGGCAGCTCTTCGCCGTCCACGAACACCCGCGGGCGGACCTCGGCGGCCGGGACGAGGACCGGCCAGTACACGCCGTACGGCGAGGCGTCGCCCGGCGGGGTGAGCCCGTAGAAGCCCGGGTAGCTCGCCAGTCCCGTCTCCACCACCGCCGAGGAGAAGGCCCGGCCGGCCTTGTGCCGGTCGGGGTCCATGACCGTGATCCGCAGCAGCCCGCCGTCGCTCAGCGTCACGTCCACCTGGTCGAACGACTCACGCGGGATCCGCGCCCAGATCGACTCCTCCGCGACCCTGGCCTTCGCCTCCATGTCCAGCCCCGTCAGCACGAGCGTCATCGTGTTGCGGTAGCCGGCCAGGTAGTTGACCGCGACCTTGAGCGTGTCCGGCGGCGGCTCCCCTCGGGCCCCGGACACGAGCACCCGGTCCGGCCCGTCCTCCGACAACGTGATCGTGTCGAACCTGGCCACCACGTCGGGACCGGGGTAACGCGGGCCGCCGATCTCGTAGACGAGCTGCGCGGTCACCGTGCCGATCGAGACCAGGCCGCCCGTGCCGGGATGCTTGGTGATCACCGCCGACCCGTCGGCCCGCAGCTCGGCGATCGGGAAGCCGCAGCGCGCCAGGTCGGGCACCTCCTGGAAGAACGCGTAGTTGCCCCCGGTCGCCTGACAGCCGCACTCGATGACGTGCCCGGCGACCACCGAGCCGGCCAGCGCGTCGAGATCGCCGGGACCCCAGCCGTAGCGCCACATGCCCGGCCCCGTGACCAGCGCCGCGTCCGTCACCCTGCCGGTCACCACCACGTCCGCCCCCGCCCACAACGCGGCCGCGATGGGGCGCCCGCCCAGGTACGCGTTCGCGGTCAGCGGGGTCGCGTCGAGCCGCTCACCGGTGTCGGCGTTCACCAGGTCGAGCGGCCTGCCGGTGAGGTCGTCGCCGGTGACGTACGCGACCTTGGGGGACAGGCCGAGCCGGGCGGCCAGTTCGTGCACGGCCTCTGCGCAGCCGGCCGGGTCCAGGCCGCCCGCGTTCGAGACGATCTTGATGCCTTTGTCGAGGCAGGGGCCGAGGACGTCCTCCAGCTGCCGCAGGAACGTGGGCGCGTAGCCGGGACGGCCCTTGAGCCGGTTGCCCGCCAGGATGAGCATGGTCAGCTCGGCCAGCCAGTCCCCGGTCAGCACGTCGATCGGCCCGCCCTCGACCATCTCCCGCGCCGCCGAGAGCCGGTCGCCGTAGAAGCCGCTGCAGTTCGCGATCCGCAGCGTCACGGCGATGCCCACTTCGGCGGGCGTTTGTCCCAGAACGCCGCGATTCCTTCCCGTCCCTCCTCCGAGGTGAACCGCTCGGCGGACAACTCCGTCATCCGCCGCAGCCCTTCCTCGAACGACAGCTGCGGCACCTCTCTGAGCAGCCGCTTGGTGATGGCCAGCGCCTCGGGGCCGCCCTTGATCAGCATCCCGGCGTAGTGCGCGACCGTCGCGTCCAGCTCCTCCTCCGGCACGGCGCGCGACAGCAGCCCGATCTCGGCGGCCCTGGAGGCGCCGAACACCTCGCCGGTCAGGAAGTATTCGGCCGCCGCCCGGGCATCGAGCCGCCTGAGCACCGGTACGGAGATCATGGCGGGCACGACGCCGAGGCGTACCTCCGTGAACGCGAACGACGCCGTCAGCGGCGCGATCGAGAAGTCGCAGGAGGCCACCAGCCCCAGGCCGCCTGCCCGGGCGGTGCCGTTCAGCCGGCAGACGACCGGCTTCGGGCTCTCCCAGAGCAGCGTGAAGATCTCCGGAAGCGACGCCGTCACCGGCGCGCCCGCCTTCTGCTCCTTCAGGTCGGCGCCCGAGCAGAACACGGTCCCGGTGGCGGTCAGCACGATCACCCTGGCCGCGGGCTCGGCCAGCGCCCAGGTGAGCGAGTCTTGGAGGTCGGCGAGCAGGCGTACGGACAGGGCGTTGCGGTTGTGCGGTGAGTCCAGCGTGACGGTGGCGACGCCACCCGCCAGGTCCTTGCGTACGAGGCTCGTCATGGGTTCCCTTCCTGGATGATCGCCAGTACGGCGCCCGCCTCGACCTGCTGTCCCTTCTCGACGTGCACGCCGGAGACCACGCCGTCGGCCGGGGCGGCGATCCGATGCTCCATCTTCATCGCCTCCAGCACCAGCACCGACTGGCCTTTCGTCACGCGGTCGCCGGCCGCTACCTCGACCCTGAGCACGCTGCCCGGCATCGGGGCCAGCAGGGACCCCGGCGCGACGTGCTCGACGGGCTCGGGCAGGCGCGGTACCGGGATCAGCTCGGCGTGGCCGCCGGCATGGTCCACGTAGACGGTGCCGTCCTCGTCGTACTGGGCGATCTCGAACGTGTGCCGGACGTCGTCGCGTTCCAGGACCACCCGGTGCGGCTCGGCGCTGACCGTGACGACGCCACCGGGCAGCGGGTCATAGACGACGTCGATCCCGGCGAAGCAGGCGCGGGAGGGCTGGGAACGGACGTTGCGCCAGCCGCTCGGCAGGCCCGCCAGCACGGGGGCGCGGCGGCGGTGGGCGGCGGCCAGGGCGAGGGCGGCGGCCAGTGCGGACAGCTCAGGTGGCTCGTCGGTCCGCTGAGGAACACCGGCGTGAACGGGTCCATCGGGGGCCAGGAAACCGGTGTGGGTGTCACCGGCCACGAAAGCCGGATTTGTCAGGATATTCAGCAACAAATCACGATTCGTTGTGAGGCCGTGCAGCCGCGCCTCCCGCAGCGCCGCCACCAGCTTCCGCACCGCCGCCGCACGGGACGAGCCATGCGCGATCACCTTGGCCAGCATCGGGTCGTAGTACGGCGAGACGACCGACCCCGACTCGACCCCCGAATCCACTCGCACGTCGCCGCCGACCTCGAACCGCCTCAACTCCCCCGACTGCGGCAGATAGTCACCGTCCTCCGCATAGAGCCGCACCTCTACGGCATGCCCGGACGGATCGGGCGGCACGGGTGGCAGCGCGGCCCCCTCGGCCACCTCCAGCTGCAACCGCACGAGATCGACACCGTAGACCAGTTCGGTGACCGGATGCTCGACCTGGAGCCGGGTGTTCATCTCCAGGAACGCCACCCGATCCCCCTTGACCAGGAACTCCACCGTCCCGGCCCCGACGTACCCGATCGAGCGCGCGGCCCTGACCGCGGCCTCGCACAACCGCTCCCGCAGTTGGGGTGAGACGCCCGGCGAGGGGCACTCCTCGACGACCTTCTGGTGCCGCCGCTGCACGCTGCACTCGCGTTCGCCCAGCGCCCACACGGTCCCATGCGTGTCGGCCAGCACCTGCACCTCGACGTGCCTGGCCCGTTCCAGCAGCGGCTCGGCGAACACGGCCGGGTCGCCGAAGGCCGACTCCGCCTCCCGCCGCGCGGACTCGACCTCGCCCGCCAGCTCCCGAGCCTCCCGTACGATCCGCATGCCGCGGCCGCCCCCACCGGCGGACGCCTTCACCAGCAGCGGGAACTCGGCGGGCGCGGTCAGATCGAGCGAGGGCAGGACCGGGACCCCGGCCTCCTCCATCAGCCGCTTCGCCGTGATCTTCGTTCCCATGGCCTCGATGGCCGCGGGCGGCGGGCCCACCCAGGTCAGCCCCGCCGCCAGCACCGCCTGCGCGAACGCGGCGTTCTCCGACAGGAAGCCGTAGCCGGGATGCACCGCGTCCGCCCCGGATGCCGCGCAGGCCTCGATGATCCGGTCTATGTCCAAGTAGGTATCGGACGGGCGGGCGCCGCGCAGCCGTACCGCGAGATCGGCCTCTGCCACGTGGGGTGCGTCCGCGTCGGGGTCGGCGAAGAGGGCGACCGTGGAGATGCCGAGCGACCTACAGGTACGGAAGATGCGGCGGGCGATCTCGCCCCGGTTCGCGACGAGCAGACGCGTGATCACGGCCGGAACACCCCGAATCCTTTGGGCTCCGGCATCGGTGCGCTGTTGATCGCCGACAGGCACATGCCCAGCACGGTCCGCGTGTCGCGCGGGTCGATCACTCCGTCGTCGTAGAGCCGTCCAGACAGGAAGAACGGCAGCGACTCGGCCTCGATCTGGGCCTCCACCATGGCACGCATCGCCGCGTCGGCCTCCTCGTCGTACACCTGCCCCTTGGCCTGCGCCGATGCCCGCCCCACGAGGGACAACACCCCGGCCAGCTGCGCCGGGCCCATCACCGCCGACTTGGCGCTCGGCCAGCTGAACAGGAAGCGGGGGTCGTAGGCGCGCCCGCACATGCCGTAGTTGCCGGCGCCGTACGAGGCTCCCATCACGATCGTCAGATGCGGGACGGTCGAGTTGGAGACCGCGTTGATCATCATGGCGCCGTGTTTGATGATGCCGCCCTGCTCGTAGTCCTTGCCGACCATGTAGCCGGTCGTGTTCTGCAGGAAGAGCAGCGGGGTGCGGGACTGGTTGGCGAGCTGGATGAACTGGGTGGCCTTCTGCGACTCCTCGCTGAACAACACGCCGCGCGCGTTGGCCAGCACTCCAACCGGGTAGCCGTGGATCCGCGCCCATCCCGTCACCAGCGAGGCGCCGTAGAGCGGCTTGAACTCCTCGAATTCGCTCCCGTCCACCACCCTGGCGATCACCTCACGTGGGTCGAACGGCACCTTGAGGTCCTCGGGCACGATGCCCAGCAGCTCGTCCGCCGGATATTTCGGATCCCGTGAAGGGAGTGGGGCGATGCCCAGCTTGCGCCAGTTGAGCGACCGTACGATGCGCCGCCCGATCCTGAGCGCGTCGTGCTCGTCCTGGGCGAGGTGGTCGGCGAGCCCGCTGACCCTGGCGTGCATCTCCGCGCCGCCCAGCGACTCGTCGTCGGACTCCTCCCCGGTCGCCATCTTGACCAGGGGCGGGCCACCCAGGAACACCTTGGCCCGTTCCCGCACCATCACCACATGGTCGCTCATTCCGGGCACGTACGCGCCGCCGGCCGTGGAGTTGCCGAAGACGAGCGCGATGGTCGGGATCCCGGCCGCCGACAGCCTGGTCAGGTCCCGAAATATCCGCCCACCCGGAATGAAGATCTCCTTCTGCGTCGGCAGATCCGCGCCGCCGCTCTCGACCAGGTTCACGTAGGGGAGGCGGTTCTGCATCGCTATGTCCGCGGCCCGCAGTGACTTCTTCAACGTCCACGGATTCGACGCCCCGCCGCGGACCGTGGGGTCGTTCGCCGTGATCATGCACTCGACCCCCTCGATCACCCCGATCCCGACGACCATCCCGGCCCCCACCTGGAACTCGCTGCCCCAGGCCGCCAGCGGCGACAGCTCGAGGAACGGCGAGTCCGGGTCGACGAGCAGCTCGATGCGCTCCCTGGCGAGCAGCTTGCCTCGCCTGCGGTGCCGCTCGACGTACTTCTCCCCGCCGCCGGCCACCGCCTTGGCGTGCTCGGCATCGAGCTCGGCCAGCTTGGCCAGCATCGCCTCGCGCCGTCGCCGGTATTCGTCCCCTTGAGTGTCGATCCTGCTCCTGATCATGAGCCCTCCGTAGTTGACGTCCGCGTCAACCCGATGGCCTGCGCCCACAGCCGCGTCAGATGATCGACGGCCAGCTCCTCGTCGGCCTGCTCCCCGAGGTCGATCCAGACATGAGCGAAATGCTCCACCATTCCACCCAGCATGATGGCGGTGAGCCTGGGATCCAACGCCGGATCGGCCAGCCCCTGCTCCTGCAGCCGCCGCAATCCGTCCGCCCCGCGCCGCACGAACACCTCGCGCAGCTCCAGCAGCAGCTGCCCGAACCTCTCCTCGGAAACGGCCGCGTGCTCCACCATCCGGACAAGACGCGAGTTCGCCGCCCACGCCCGTAGGTAGAGGCGGTTGGCCGCCTCGATGCGCGCGTACGGATCGCCCGTGGCCGTCTCCCCGACGACGCTCGCCGCGAACATCTCCCCGACCACGGCCTCGGCCACCTCGCCGAACAGCGCTTCCTTGGAACCGAAGTAGGTGTAGAAGGAGCCGTGCGAGACCCCGGCCCGCCGGCACACGTCGTCGATCCGCACGGCGTCGTAGCCGTGCTCCTCGAACGCCTCGCGTCCCGCCTCCAGCAACGCGGCCCTCGTCCGCTTGCCCCTCGGCGTCAGCACCGGCGACGACCTGACGATCACGTCAACTACGTTAGCTGTGAAGTTCCCCATGCGAAAGCCCTGCCCGTGAGACATGGGGCACCGGGCAGGGCTTGGTAGGGGGAAAGGCTGCGGCCGAGGGCCGGAGCGACGTCAGCTGCAGTGGCTCCAGCCCGACTTCCAGCTCTTCTCAGCCCACTGTCCGCCCCAGATCACGCACTTCTTCGCGGCGGGAAGCCTGATGGGCCCCGCGTATGCCGTGAACCTGCCCGGGTTGCTCGCGCTGGATCCGCCCTTCACCTGAAGGATCGCATTCATCTGCACCTTGCCCGGGTGGACGTAGCGCGACATCGTGACCACGCAATTCTTGCCCGCACTGGAGTTGTACAGGAGGTAGATCGTGGCGACGGACAGGGCGTGCGAGTCGACGATCTTATAGCCGGCGCCGCACAGGGATGTCGGCCTGTAAGGATTCGGCTTGAGCGGGACGTATGTCTTGGTCGGCTTGCTTGTAGGAGCAACAGTGGTTGTGGGGCCGGATGTCGGAGGCTGCTCCGACGTCGGCTCGGTTTCCGGGTCGACCGTGTCCGTCTGCTTCTTCTTGGTCGGGCTCGGCGAAGGCTCGGGCCGCTTCGTGGTGGTCTGAGGCCGTGGCTGGGCTGTCTCGACCGGGGTCGTCGGGACCTGGGCGACCGGCTGCTTGGTCTCCTTCTTCGGCTTCTTCGTCTCCTCCGGCACCTCGATGTCCACGGTGGGAACCGGGTCCGAGGTCTCCGTCGGGATGACGGGGGCAGGGGTCACATCCGCCGAGGGAGGCTCGCCGGGCTGGCCGGCGCCCGAGCCGTCGCCGGGGGTGTTCGCGCTCGAGTCGCCCACGGCCACCACCGGGACCTGCTTGCTGTTCGCCTGCACCACGACGGCGCCGGCTACCACGAGCAGGGCTGCGGCGGCGGCTCCTGACAGGGCCAGGGTCAGGGTGCGGCGCTGCCTCGCCGGCGCACCGTCACCGGGCCGTGAAGGACCGCCCGGCCCGCCCGTTCCACCGGGCGGCCTGCCAGGCCCACCTGGCCCGCCGGGCCCCCCGCTGTGCCCACCCGGACCGCTGTGCCCGACCGGCCCGCCGTGCCCAGCAGGACCACCCGGGCCGCTGTGTCCGCCTGGTCCGTTCGGTGCTCCGCCTTGGAACGGGCCGCCGGCGGGCATACCGGACGCGGGCGTCCCGGCGGGGGCGCCGCCGAGCTGCGGGCCGCCGGGCGTTCCGAGCTGAGGGCCGCCGAACTGAGGGCCGCCGGGTGTCCCGGGGTACGGGCCGGCGTGTGGTGAGCCGCCTCCGGGGGCGGTGCCCATGGGGGAGGCGCCTTGGCCGGGGCCGTTCTGGGCGGCGGCAGGGACACCGTAGGGGCCCGTCTGTGGCGGTGCAGCGGGCGGCTGCGGCTGACCCGGCACCATGGGCTGAGGGCCGGTGGGCTGCGGCCGGGGGCCGGGGGAGGCGCCCTGGCCCGAGCCGGGCTGCGAACCCGTTCCGGGCTGCTGCCCCGTCACCGGCTCGATGGCCGACTTCGGCGCGGGCTGGCCCGTGAGGCGGACGATGAGCTCGTCGGCGCTCGGGCGCTGGGTCGGGTCCTTGGACAGGCAGGCGGCCACCAGGTCGCCCAGCTCGCCTTCCATCGCTCCGAGCTGCGGCTCCTCGTTCAGGATCCGGTTCATCACCACCGGAATGGAGTCCGCGCCGAACGCGGGCTTGCCGGTCGCGGCGAACACCATCGTGACGCCCCACGCGAACACGTCGGCCGCCTCCGACACCGTCGCGCCGCTTAGCTGCTCCGGCGCCAGGTACGACGGCGTCCCCATCGCCATCCCCGTGGCCGTGGCGCCCGGCGAGTCCAGTGCACGGGCGATGCCGAAGTCGATCACGACGGGTCCCTCGGGCCCCATGAGCACGTTCGCGGGCTTGAAGTCGCGGTGCAGGATTCCGGCCCGGTGGATGGCGGCGAGCGCGGTGGCCGTGCTGATCGCGAGCCGTTCGAGCGCCGCGCCCCGCCGCGGGCCCTCGTTGATGACCAGCTCACGCAGGGAGGGCCCGGGAACGTACTCGCTCACGATGTACGGGCGGCTCCCGTCCAGGTCGGCGTGGAGCACGGGAGCGGTGCAGAACCTGGCCACCCGCTGTGCCACCGCCACCTCGCGCAGGAACCGGGTCCTGGCGTCGGCATCGGCCACCAGGGCGTGGTGCAGCAGCTTGACCGCGGCCTGTTCCCCGGAGTCGCTCTTGCCCAGATAGACAACGCCCTGGCCGCCCTCGCCGAGCCGGGCGACGATGTCATACGCCCCCAGCCGTCGCGGGTCGTCCGCCGCCAACGGCTGGAACTGATTCACGTCGGACCCCCATCACAACCCAGTAGATGAGGCAAAACGCTATCAGTGTGACGCTGGGGACGTCTGCCGGACGTATCAGAAGATTCATCTTCTGACGCCACAAGTCAGCGTCTCGTCGCAGGTCGTGTACGTGGCGACGCCCAAGGTCACGGCTTGGTCAAGGGCCGCTCAGATGGCCTTGCCCGGGTTGAGTATGCCCAGGGGGTCGAAGACGGCCTTGATTCCGCGCTGGACCTCCGCGGCCACCGGCCCCGCCTCCATCGCCAGCCAGCGCTGCTTGAGCAGCCCCACGCCGTGCTCCCCGGTGAGCGTGCCGCCCAGCTCGAGCGCATGCGTGAAGATATCGTCCGCTGCCGCCCACACCTCGGCGGGCGGCTCCAGCATGCCGCGGTCGAAGATGAAGACCGGGTGCAGGTTGCCGTCCCCGGCGTGCGCGACCGTGCAGATCGTCACGCCGTGCCGGGCCGCCGCCGCCTCGACCGCGGTGATCATGTCGGGCAGTACGGACCGCGGCACGCAGACGTCCTCCACCAGGCACGCCCCGAGCCGCTCCTTGGCGTCGTAGGCCATCCTGCGCAGCCCGATCAGCTCCTCGGTCTCCTGCGGGCTGGAGGAGACGGCCACGAACGAGGCGCCGTTCTCCATGCAGATCCGCTCCATGCGCTCGGCCACCACCTGCCCGTCCGCTGCGTCGGACTGGCCGATGAGCATGGCCGTCGTGCCGGCCTCCAGCCCGAAGTTCCGCATGTCGTTGATGGCCTCGAGCGTCGCGCGGTCGAGCAGCTCCATGAGCGACGGCTGGCAACCGGCCGCCATGATCGCCGACACGGCCGCCCCCGCGTCCCTCAGCGAGCCGAACTCGGCCGCGAACGTCGCCGGCGGCCCGGCCGGCGCCCGGCGCAGCCGCACCGTGGCCGCGGTGATCACGCCCAGCGTGCCTTCCGAGCCGACGAACAGGCCGGTCAGGTCGTAGCCGGTGACGCCCTTCATGGTGCGCCGGCCGGTGTTCAGCACCCGTCCGTCGGCCAGTACGACCTCGAGGCCGAGCGCCGAGTCCCTGGTCACGCCGTACTTCACGCACCGCAGTCCGCCGGCGTTGGTCGCCAGGTTCCCGCCGATCGTGGAGATCTGGTACGAGGACGGATCCGGGGCGTACATGAGCCCGTGTTCCCTGGCGGCCCGGTCCAGGTCGGCGGTGATGACGCCGGGTTCGACGACGGCGATCTCGTCGGCGGGGGAGAGCTCCCTGATCGCCGTCATCTTGGCCAGCGACAGGATGATCGCGCCGTCGCCGGCGACGGACGCGCCCGCCAGGCCGGTGCCACCGCCGCGCGGCACCACCGGCACCCGGTGCTCGCTCGCCCACTTCATGGTGGTGACCACGTCGTCGCGGGAGGCTGCGAGCACCACGCCGAGCGGCTTGCCGGGCTCCAGGAACGTCCGATCGCGGGCGTAGGAGTCGATCACGTCGGGGTCGGTCAGCACCCGGGCATCGGACAGGGCGTTCACCAAGGCATCAATCGGTCTCACATCATGCAGCTTATGGTTTGCGCAGAGTGCTCCTTAGGGACAAACTGCCCGGGTGGAAGTCAGGTGCCCGGAGTGTTCGCGGACCGACCAGCTCGTCGCGGTCCCCGGAGCGGTCGCCGCGGGGACCACGTACAAGATCGGGCGGGTCAGGTTGCCCGGCACGCGTGAGGTCGCCGATCTGCCCACCGCCGCGACGCTGGGCGCGTCCAAGCACGTGATGAGCCGCACGCAGCTCGCGGTCTGGCTGTCGTTCCCCAGCCGCCACTACACCCCGTGGGCCAGGAACCAGGGCTACATCATGTTGTGCGCGGCGGCGCTGGTGCACCTGGTCGTGTCACTGGTGATCGCGATGGGGCAGAATCCGCAGTGGGGCGAGGTGCTGCTCGCCCCGTTCTGCCTGACGGGCCTGTTCTGGGGGTTCGGGCTGCTGAACGTGCTCGGCTCGTACGGCGCGCGCAGGCGCGACAACGTCGAGGCCCCGGCCAGGGAGAAGGCCCTGGCCGTGTGGGAGGGCCTCTACTACTGCGCCCGCGACAACGTCGTCTTCGAGCCGGAGGTCGGCGTCTCGTTCCATCCGAGCGAGACGCGCGACTACATCTTCGGCTTCAGGCACAACCGCTAGGCGGTCAGCCGCGCTCCTCGGCCACCAGGCGCACGCAGACGGCCAGGCCGTTGATGGCCTGCTCGAGCTCGTCCAGCTCCGGGTACGTCGGCGCGATCCTGATCGTGCGGTCGTCCGGGTCCTTGCCGTACGGGTGCGTGGCGCCGGCCGGCGTCAGCGCGATGCCCGCCGCCTTGGCCCTGGCCACCACCTCGGCCGCGTGCGGCACCTCCAGGCTGATGAAGTAGCCGCCCTTGGGGCTCGTCCAGGTGGCCAGGCCGCCGAGCTGCTCGGTCAGCACCTTGTCCACCAGCTCGAACTTCGGACCGATCAGGTCGGCGTGCCGCCGCATGTGCGCGGCCAGGCCCGCGCCGTCGCGCAGGAACTCCACGTGACGCAGCTGGTTGATCTTGTCGGGGCCGATGGACTGCTTGGCGGTGTTGTGGAGGAACCACTCGGCGTTCGCCGGCGAGGAGCCGAAGAACGACACGCCGGCCCCGGCCAGCGTCACCTTGGACGTGGAGGCGTACACGAACACCCGGTCGGCGTTGCCGTGCGCGGCGGCCAGCGCCAGCAGGTCGGCCAGCTCGGCCGGGGTGTCGGTGAGGTGGTGCACCGCGTAGGCGTTGTCCCAGAAAATCCGGAAGTCGGGGGCGGCGGCCGGCATGGCGGCCAGCCTGCGGACCGTCTCGTCGCTGTACACGATGCCGGACGGGTTGCTGTACTTCGGCACGCACCACATGCCCTTGACGCTCGCGTCGGTGGCGACGAGGCGCTCGACGACGTCCATGTCGGGGCCGTCGGCGTTCATCGGCACGGGGACCATCTTGATCCCGAACCGCTCGCAGATCGTGAAATGCCGGTCATAGCCGGGCACCGGGCACAGGAACGTGATCTCCGGCTCCTCGATCCACCGTCGCTCGGCCCCGGGCACCTTGGACAGCAGCGCGTGCACCACCGTGTCGTGCATGAGCGCCAGGCTGGCGTTGCCGCCCACAACGAGTCGCTCGGCGGGCACCTGGATCACCGGCGCGAACAACGCGCGCAGCTCCGCGAGGCCCTGCAGGTTGCCGTAGTTGCGGCCGTCGGTGCCGTCGGCCGCCTTGTATGACGACGGCAGTTTGAGCATGTCGTTGGAGAGGTCGAGCTGGCGCGGCGACGGCTTGCCCCGGGTGAGGTCGAGCGAGAGCCCTCGCTGGACGAGGGCGGCGTAGTCACGCTGAGCGGTCACAGATCTCTCCTTGGCATCGGTCCCAGACCGCAAGGATAGAAGAACTCGAGGCGCGGCCTCGCCGCCGTCTGCCATCCGGGACAAGCCGCGAGCAAAATCATCGGCCGCCAATGTCAAAGAACGACTTCCCGCGCGGCTGCGGTTGGCGTGGAATGGGTAGATCGGGGCAGGCCCAACTCCGCACTGGAGGGAGCAGCCGTGACGACCGTTCGCGAGCCCTCGATCGAGCAGGTCCGGCGTCGCCGTACCGGGACCGTCATCGCCTCCTGGTTGTCGACGACCGACCACAAGGTCATCGGATACCTCTATCTGATCACCTCGTTCGGGTTCTTCCTCGCGGCCGGGGTCATGGCAATGATCATGCGGGCGGAGCTCGCGCAGCCGGGCATGGACCTGATCAGCCAGCAGATGTACAACCAGCTGTTCACCATGCACGGCACGATCATGCTGCTGCTGTTCGCCACGCCGCTGTTCGCCGGGTTCACCAATGTGGTGATGCCGCTGCAGATCGGCGCGCCGGACGTCGCCTTCCCCCGGCTGAACGCGGTGGCGTACTGGTTGTTCCTGTTCGGCGGGCTGATGGTGCTGGCCGGGTTCTTCACGCCGGGCGGGGCGGCCGACTTCGGGTGGTTCGCGTACACGCCGCTGTCGTCGTCGATCTACTCGCCGCAGGTAGGCGGCGATCTGTGGATCATGGGGCTGGTGCTGTCGGGGCTCGGCACCATCCTCGGCGGGGTCAACTTCATCACCACGATCATCGGCATGCGGGCGCCGGGCATGACCATGTTCCGCCTGCCGATCTTCACCTGGAACGTCCTGCTCACCAGCGTGATGGTGCTGCTGGCATTCCCCGTGCTGGCCGCGGCGCTGCTGGTGCTGGAATCGGACCGCAAGCTGGGCACGCAGGTCTTCCTGAGCGACAACGGCGGGCCGCTGATCTGGCAGCACCTCTTCTGGTTCTTCGGCCATCCCGAGGTGTACATCATCGCGCTGCCGTTCTTCGGGATCATCACCGAGGTGATCCCGGTGTTCAGCCGCAAGCCGCTCTTCGGCTATCTGGGGATGGTCGGCGCCACGATAGCGATCGCCGGTCTGTCGATGACGGTCTGGGCGCACCACATGTTCCCGACCGGGCAGGTGCTGTTGCCGTTCTTCTCGTTCATGACGTTCCTCATCGCGGTGCCGACCGGGGTGAAGTTCTTCAACTGGACCGGGACCATGTGGCGGGGGCATCTGTCGTTCGAATCGCCGATGTTGTTCGCCATGGGTTTCCTGGTGACGTTCCTGATCGGCGGGCTCACCGGTGTCATCCTGGCCTCGCCGCCGCTCGACTTCCACATCAGCGACACCTACTTCGTCGTCGCTCACTTCCACTACGTGGTCTTCGGCACGGTCGTGTTCGCGATGTTCGCCGGGTTCTACTTCTGGTGGCCGAAGATGACCGGCAGGATGCTCGACGACCGGCTCGGCAAGGTGCACTTCTGGACGTTGTTCATCGGCTTCCACACCACGTTCCTGGTGCAGCACTGGCTGGGACAGCTCGGCATGCCCAGGCGCTACGCCGACTACGGGGTGGCCGACGGCTTCACCTGGCTCAACCAGGTCTCGTCCGTCGGCGCGTTCCTGCTGGGCGCCTCCACGTTGCCGTTCCTCTACAACGTGTTCAAGACCACCAGGCACGCCCCCAAGGTCACGCTCGACGACCCCTGGGGCTACTGCAACTCCCTGGAGTGGGCCACCTCCTGCCCACCGCCCCGGCACAACTTCACCAGCATTCCGCCCATCCGCTCCGAGCGGCCCGCCTTCGACCTGCACTACCCCCGCTCAGCGGTGGACGAGGGCGGCACGCCGGAGGTTCCGCCTCGCCAGGACACATCCGACTGACCTTTCACGAACCAGATCGCGGTGCTTGTGTGGAGATGACGTTTCGCCTATCTAGGGAGATCGGCGATGACAGGCACGAAGATCCCCTTCGACCCCGAGACAGCCCCCTGCGGGAAGAGGTCCGGAGGTCAGCGCCTCGTCGACGACGACGGCTACGGCCTGGTGATCCGTGACCAGTTCTTCGACTGCGGCTGCCGCCGGATCCGCCACGAGTACCACGACGGAAGCATCCACCTGTCCGCCATCCGCCACGACGGCAAGCGGGTGAAGGACCCGATCCAACCCGACCACGGGAGCTGAGGCATCAATGATCGACGTGCTGATCGTCGGGGGAGGCGGGGCGGGCCTGCGCGCGGCCATCGCGGTCGCCGAGCTGGACCCGTCGTTGAAGGTGGCGGTCGTGTCGAAGGTGTATCCGATGCGCAGCCACACCGTCTCCGCCGAGGGCGGCGCGGCGGGGGTGATCGGCCTCGACGACACGCTCGACGAGCACTGCTACGACACGATCTCCGGCGGCGACTGGCTGCCCGATCAGGACGCGGTCGAGGCGTTCGTGTACGAGGCGCCGCGCGAGCTGATGCAGCTCGAGCACTGGGGCTGCCCGTGGAGCCGCGAGCCGGACGGCCGTGTCGCCGTTCGGCCGTTCGGCGGCATGAAGAAGATGCGCACGTGGTACGCCGCCGACAAGACCGGCTTCCATCTGCTGCACACCCTGTTCCAGACAACCCTGAAATATCTGGACATCATCAGGTACGACGAGTGGTTCGTCACCAAGCTCGTCGTGGACGACGGCCGCGTCCATGGCGTCGTGGCCGTGGAGATCAGGACCGGCCGTATCGAGACCATCCCCGCCAGGACCGTCATCCTGGCCACCGGCGGCTGCGGCCGGGTCTTCCCCTTCACCACCAACGCCGCCATCAAGACCGGCGACGGTATGGCCCTGGCCTACCACGCCGGCGCGCCGCTCAAGGACATGGAGTTCGTCCAGTACCACCCGACCGGCCTGCCCTTCACCGGCATCCTCATCACCGAGGCGGCCAGGGCCGAGGGCGGCTGGCTGATCAACAAGGACGGCTACCGCTACCTGCAGGACTACGACCTCGGCAAGCCCACGCCCACGCCGAAGCTGCGCAGCATGGAGCTCGGCCCGCGCGACCGGCTGTCGCAGGCGTTCGTGCACGAGCAGGAGAAGGGCCGCACCGTCGACACCCCGTACGGGCCGGTCGTCTACCTGGACCTGCGCCACCTCGGCGAAGGCAAGATCGACACCCGCATCCCGTTCGTCCGCGAGCTGTGCAAGAGCTACCAGAACCTCGACCCGGCCACGGACCTCATCCCGGTGCGCCCGGTCGTGCACTACATGATGGGCGGCGTCCACACCGACATCGACGGCGCCACCCCCGTCGCCGGGCTGTACGCGGCCGGCGAGACCGCCTGTGTGAGCATCAACGGCGCCAACCGGCTCGGCTCGAACTCGCTGCCCGAGTGCCTCGTCTTCGGCCGCCGTGCCGGGACCGCCGCCGCCGCGTTCGCCAGGGCCCACCGGGGCGGCGAGGCGGCGGCCGTCCGCAGCCAGGGCGATGACGAGCGGCGGCGCTTGGAACGCGCGCGCGAGGGCAGGAGGAGCGGCGAGCGCGTCGTCGACCTGCGTGAGGAGATGCAGCACACGCTGGAGGGCGCGGCCGGCATCTACCGCAACGGAGACGTGCTGGCCAAGGCCGTCGACACGCTGGCCGAGCTGCGCGAACGCGCCGACGAGGTGTGTTTCGACGACACCGGCGCCGCATTCAACACCGAGCTGATCAACCTGCAGGAGCTGCATACCATGCTGGACGTCGCGCAGACGATCGTGGCCTGCGCGCTGAACAGGCAGGAGTCGCGCGGCGCGCACCAGCGCACCGACTTCGAGTCCAGGGACGACGCCAACTACCTGGCGCACTCGCTGGTGCACCGCGCCCCTGACGGCACCCCGTCGGTCACCCTGCTCCCTGTAACGATCACCCGCTGGCCGCCGGGGGAAAGGGTCTATGGCCGTGACTGAACCCGGCGTAGTGAGCGGAGTGGGGGGCGCCGCGAAGCAAGCCACCCGCGGAGCGAATGAGGAGGGTGAGGGAACCAATGAGCGCGCCTGAGACGAAGGAAGCCATCGAGCGGACGGCGTCCAAGACCATCCGGCTGGAGGTCACGCGCTATCGGCCCGGCGAGGACGATGCGCCGTCCTTCCAGGGATACGACGTGCCGCTCATGGAGGACTGGGCCGTCCTGGACGGGCTCAACTACGTCAAGGACCACCTCGACGGCAGCCTGACCTACCGCTGGTCGTGCCGGATGGGCGTGTGCGGCTCCTGCGGCATGAACGTCAACGGCGAGCCCCGCCTGACCTGCGGCACCTTCCTGTCCGAGTTCGGCGAGGGGCCGGTGCGGATCGAGCCGCTCAAGGGCTTCCCAGTGATCAAGGACCTCGTCGTGGACATCGACGACTTCCTGGCCAAGCTGTCCTCCGTGCGGCCCTGGCTGGTCAGGGAGGGCGAGGAGCTGCCGCTGAGCACGGAGTACGCCCAGACGCCGGCGCAGCTGGAGGCGTACAAGCAGTACAGCATGTGCATCAACTGCCTGCTGTGTTACTCGGCCTGCCCCGTCTACGTCCTCGACCCCGACTTCCTCGGCCCGGCCGCCATCGCGCTCGCCCAGCGCTACAACCTGGATTCACGGGACATGGACGACCGGTTCGACGTGCTCAACCTGGACGACGCCGTGTGGGGGTGCACGTTCGTCGGCGAGTGCACCCGTGTCTGCCCCAAGCACGTGGACCCGGCCGAGGCCATCCAGCGTTACAAGCTGACCGCCGCCATGCGCTCGGTGCTGCCCTGGAGCAGACGATGACGACCGCCTACCGGCCGCGCCGTGACAACCTGTGGTTCGCCCGCACCCGCAACTACACGATCTTCGTCCTGCGCGAGCTGACCAGCGTCTTCGTGGCCTGGTCGATCGTCTTCCTGCTGATGTTCCTCGACGCGGTCGTCGGTGGGAGCCTGCCGGAGTTCGCCGCGCTGGCCGGGCAGCCGTGGATGATCGCGATCAACGTGGTCGCCCTCGCCGCCACCAGCTTCCACGCCATCACGTTCCTCAACCTCGCGCCCAAGGCCACCGTCGTACGCCTGGACGGCTGGCGGGTGCCCGCGTGGATGATCCAGGGTGGTAACCATTCGCTCTGGTTGCTGGTCTCCGCAGTGATCGCCTACTTCGTCCTGAGGTCGCCATGAAGCGCACGGTGGAGCCGTACCTGTGGCTGTTGTTCAGCGGCGGGGGAGTGGTGGCGGCGCTCGTGCTGCCGGTGCTCGTGCTGCTCTTCGGGGTGCTCATGCCGCTCGGCGTGCTGGACTGGCCCACCGCCGAGCATCTGCGTGCGCTGGCCGGCCACGTGCTCGTACGGCTCGCGCTGCTCGTGGTCGTCGTGCTGTGCCTGTTCCACGCCGCGCACCGGATCAGGTTCACCAGCGAGGAGCTGCTCGGCATCGCCAGGTTCGATCTGCTGATAGCGGTGATCTGCTACGGCGGCGCGGTCGCGGGCGGAGTGATGGCCGCGCGGTTGATGTTCTAATTGTCGTAGTTTGATCACGTTTCAACAACGTACTTTACGATCGGTTGACTGACGCTCTAGCGTCCGGCATTGCACACCCTATGGCCATGCGCCCGGCGATCCCGGGCAGAGAGGGTTCCTGGTGCCCAGAACGAAGCGCTTATTAGCAGCTTTACCGGCGGTCGCCCTGCTTGGCGCCGCCCTGTCCGTGCCCAGCGCTCAAGCGGCGTCCGTCGCGCATTATGAGCCCGCGGCCTCGGACTTCTACATCAACTACGTGCCACCCACGGTCGGGAAGGAGCCGGAGGAGCCGCGTCCGACCAACCAGAACGCGCGCTCGCTCACCCCGGCGCAGAAGTTCGACAGGAAGTTCTCCAGCGGGAATCCGGCCGCGGGCCGCATTCTGGCCGCGCGTGAGAACGAGGCCATCAGGACCGGCCGCAATCCGGCTGAATGGATATTCAAGAACTCCAAGCAAACCCGCACCGCCAAGCTTCTGACCCTGCTGGTCGAATTCAACGAGCAGGCGGGCGACGACTTCTCCGGTTTCAACCGGCTGCGCACGGTCAACAGCGGACCGGACGACTGCCTGGTCGAGCCGCCGGGCACGCTCAAGAACGGCCCCCTGCACAACAACATTCCTGACCCGGCCACGCTCCCGCACAAGGACAACAACTCCTTCTGGGTCAAGGACTTCAGCCCCGAGCACTTCAACAAGATGCTCTACACCGACAAGGGCATCACCGAGCGCGTCCGCCCCGACCTCAAGGACCCGCGCGACGGCAAGCCCGGCATCGACATCTCCGGCTTCACGATGAAGAAGATGTACGAGGAGATGTCGAAGGGCGCCTACTCCGTCACCGGTTCGGCGGTCGGCTGGATCAAGGTCCCGCATTCCGAGGCCTGGTACGGCGCCGCGGCCTGCGGCGGCGCGCCCCAGGACATGTCCGGCCACCCGGACAACCCGCTCGGCGCCCAGCAGTTGGCCATCGACTCGGTGACCACCCTCGCCCAGACCCAGCCGGGCTTCCCGTGGGCCGACTACGACGTCGAGGACATCTCCGACGTCGACGGCGACGGCAACCACCAGGAACCCGACGGCGTCATCGACCATCTGGTGCTGGTGCACGCCGGCAAGGACAAGTCCTCCGATGGCGGCGCCGAGGGCACCTATGCCATCTGGGCCCACTCCAGCGCGGTCGCCGGCGGCTACAAGGTCCCCGGCACCGACAAGAGGATCTCCAACTACATCGTGCAGCCCGAGGACTCCGGCGTCGGCGTCTTCGCCCACGAGTACGGCCACGACCTGGGTCTGCCCGACCTGTACGACACCTCAGGCCAGGCCAGCTCCGCGGTGGACTTCTGGGACCTGATGTCCAGCGGTTCCCACTCCGGTCCGATCTTCCAGTCCATGCCGGCCCACATGGGCCTGTGGGACAAGTGGGTGCTCGGCTGGGCGAACCCGACCACGTTCAATCCCGGTGACGCCGCCAAACTCGTCACGGTCGGCCAGTCCTCACGCACGCCCAAGCTCACCGCCGACGGCGTCCGGGTGAACCTGGCCTCCACGCCGCAGAAGATGATCGATGTCCACAGCGGCTCGAACGCCTGGTGGACCGGCCTGGACCAGGACTGGGCCAACCTCACGCTGACCCGCGACCTGTCCGTCCCCGCCGGGACCGATCTCAAGTTGTGGATGTGGAACAACTACGTGATCGAGCAGGACTGGGACTTCGGCTTCGTCGAGGTCTCCACCGACGGCGGCGAGACGTGGGCCCAGCAGAAGGTCTACAACGAGGCCGGCGCCGAGGTCAGCACGCCTGACGACTACCCGGACCCGAACAAGAACCTCAAGTCCTTCGGTAACAAGAAGTACGGCCTCACCGGTGACAGCGGCGGCTGGCGGCACGACTACGTGAACCTGACGCCGTTCGCCGGGCAGACGATCAGGCTGCGGCTGACGTTCAACACCGACGCCGCCTTCCAGGAGCGTGGCTGGCACGCCGACGACTTCCAGCTCACCAACGGCGGCACGGCCGTGTGGAGTGACGACGTCGAGGGCGGCGACAACGGGTGGAAGGCCGTCGGCGGCACGTTCACCAACACCAGCGGCCAGGGCTGGACGCGCAACAACGGCGAGCGCGAGATCTCCCGGTTCTACCTGGCCGAGTGGCGTAACTTCGACGGCTTCGACAAGGGCCTGCAGTACACCTACGACACCGACTACCTCCGCGACGGGGCGTGGAAGGTGCAGAAGCTGAAGTACAACGCGCCGGGCCTGCTGGTGTGGTACCGCGACTCGACGTTCGTCAACAACAACCTCGGCAGCACCCTGCGGCTGCCGCCGAGCCTCGGGCCCAAGGGCAGCCTGCTGATCGTGGACTCGCACTACGAGCCGCTGCGCCGCACCGGGACCGCGGCCGAAAAGGACCCCACGGCCAACAAGAACCTCCAGGGGCGCGTACAGACGTCCAATGCCGCGTTCGGGTTCGGCAAGACGTACCCGTTCAAGGAGTGCCTGGAGGCGCCGGACGAGCCGTTCAGCGAGTACTGCACGGACTTCCCCGCGCAGAAGGGCGTCGCGCACTTCACCGACGCCAAGACCTGGTACCCGGGCCTCGAGGTGCTCAACGGCGCGCTCGCCTACCGGGACTTCGACGCCTCGGTGGTCGTGCCGTCCAAGGGCGACCAGACGTACACCACCCGGGTGGTGCACGCGGACGGCACTCCGGCTCCCGAGCTGTACGGCCAGGTGGCCGCCGGCTCGGTGCTCGGCACCGGCAACCCCGGTGACGAGGGCAAGGCGCTGGGCGTGCAGTTCAAGCTGCTCTCCCCGCTCCCGGGCAACCTGGGTGCGATTGTTCACGTGGTCCCGCCCAAGAAGTAAATCGACGGGCCGCCGGGGTAGCCTGGCGGCCCTACGATTGATGACCATGAGCGAACTGCGCACCAAGACCGAGCACACCGAGGCGATCCTGAGGGATCGCCGGGTGGCCGTGGTGGTGAACACTCGCTCGCGCCGGGGCCGCCGCCACTACTTCGAGGTGATCGAGCAGATCCACAACCTCGGGTTCGAGCCGCTGGCCGAGCTGTCGGTCTACAACCCCAAGCGGCTGCGCGACCTGCTCGACACCGCCCTGGCGACCAAGCCGGACCTGCTCATCGTGGGCGGCGGCGACGGCACGCTCTCCTCGGCCGTGCGCCACGTGGCGCACCGCGACGTGGCGCTCGGCGTGCTGCCGCTCGGCACCACCAACAACTTCGCCCGAAGCCTCGGCCTGCCGCTCGACCTGGCCGGGGCGATCAGAGTGTTCGCCACCGGCAAGGTGGCCGACATCGACCTGGGCATGGCGGGCGACCGGGAATTCGCCAACCTGGCCAGCTTCGGCGTGTCGGTCGAGGTGGCGGGCAAGGTCAAGCCGTGGCTCAAGCGCATCGTGGGCCGGCCCGCCTACCCGCTGACGGCGCTGACGATCCTGCCGAACCACAAGCCCTTCCGGGCGTACATCACGGTCGAGGGGCAGCGCCACGAGCTGCTCACCCACCAGCTCAACATCGCCAACGGCCGCTTCCACGGCGGCTGGCAGGTGGCCAAGGACATCAGCATCGACAACGGCCTGCTGGTGGCCTACCAGCTCGGCTCGGGCAAGAAGCTGCGGCTGCTCGGTGAGACCCTGCTCAGGGCAACCACCGGCCGCTGGCGGAGCCTCGCGGGAGGGCCGTTCGTGGTCGGGCGGGAGATGTACCTGGAGACCGACCCGCCCATGGCCGCCGACGTGGACGGCGAGGTGCGGCTGCGCACCCCGATCAGGCTCCGTGTGGTCCCCAACGGCGTGCGCGTCATGGTGCCCGCCTCGTTCGAGGACCGCTAACCCAGCTCCCGGTACGCCGGGCCGAGCACGCGCGCCAGATCGCCGGGCGGCGGGAAGACCCGCAGCAGCAGGTCAGGGGCGGCGGCCGCGGGGCGGCGCTCGGGCCGGTGCGCGGTGGCGCCGGCGGCGTAGAAGTCGGCCAGCCGGTCGGCGAACGGCACGTCCTCCACCCGCAGCTCCTCCGCTTCCCCGCCGGCCAGGGACCCGAGCAACTGCTCGCGGGTACGCCCGCGCCAGGCCAGCACCAGGAACGGGTCGTCGTCGAACGACTCGGCCAGGAGGTAGAGCACCGCTGACAGGTGCTTGCACGGGAAACCCCAGTCCGGGCACGAGCAGTCCATGTCCAGATCGCGCGGGAACAGATCGACCCCCATCGCGGCGAACAGCTCCTCGATCTCGACCGGCATCTCCCCGGCCAGCAGCTTGGCCCGGTAGACGGCCTGCGCCGCGATGGCCTCCTCGAGCGCGGCCCACCGGCTCTCGGTGTACGCCTCGATCCTGATCACGATCTCGTACGGATCCCGCCGCGAGCCCTGCACGGCGGCCCTGACCTCGCCCGCGGACAGGTCGATCGACAGGACCTGGCCCTGGCGGGCGTAGGCCCGGCCACGGGAGAGCCGCCCCTTGTCGCAGATACGCTCCAGGATGTCGATGAACCGCCTGGACCACCAGGTCGAGCCGATCGTGCCGCGCTGCGTGCGGGCCCTGATGCCGCCGTCGACCTTGATCGGCTTGCCGCCGTCGAACCACGCCATGATCAGCTCACCCCCTCCGCGGTCAGGCGGAACACCTCGCGCAGCTCGTCGGTGGACAGGTCCGTGAGCCACTCCTCGCCCGTGCCGACCACCCGCTCGGCCAGGGCCTTCTTTCGTTCGATCATCTCGTCCACCCGCTCCTCCAGGGTGCCCGCGCAGATCAGCTTGCGTACCTGCACGTTCTTGCGTTGCCCGATGCGGAAGGCGCGGTCGGTGGCCTGGTCCTCGACGGCGGGGTTCCACCAGCGGTCCACGTGCACGACGTGGTTGGCGGCCGTCAGGTTGAGCCCGACGCCGGCGGCCTTGAGCGACAACACGAACAACATCGGCTCGGGGTCCTGCTGGAAGCGCTCGACCAGCCGGTCGCGGGTCTTCTTCGGCAGGCCGCCGTGCAGCCACAGGACCGGGCGGTCCAGCCGCTGCGCCAGGTACGGCTGCAGCATCGACCCGAACTCGGCGTATTGGGTGAAGAGCAGCGCCTTCTCGCCTTCCGCCAGGATCTCCTCGGCCAGCTGCTCCAGCCGCGCGAGCTTGCCCGACCGCCCCGCCAGCCGGGAGCCGTCCTTGAGCAGGTGGGCCGGATGGTTGCAGACCTGCTTGAGCTTGGCCATGGTCGCCAGCACCAGACCGCGCCGCTCGATGCCCTCGCTGTCGTCGATCTTGGCCAGCATGTCGTCCACCACCGCCTGGTAGAGCGAGGCCTGCTCGGGCGTGAGCGGGCACCACTCCTTGACCTCCAGCTTCTCCGGCAGATCGGAGATGATGGATTTGTCGGTCTTGAGGCGGCGGAGGATGAACGGGCCCGTCGCCCGCTTGAGAGCCCGGGCGGCCTGCTCGTCCTGGCGGGCCTCGATGGGCTCCTGGAACCGGGTCCTGAACCGCGACCGCGACCCCAGCAGTCCGGGGTTGGCGAACTCCATGATCGACCAGAGCTCGGCCAGGTGGTTCTCCACCGGGGTGCCCGTCAGGGCCAGCCTGGTCGGCGCCGGGATCGACCGCACGGCCTGGGCCTGTTGGGTGCCGCTGTTCTTGATCGCCTGGGCCTCGTCACACACGACCCTGCGCCATTCGTGCTGCTTGAGAGTCTCCAGGTCGCGTTGGGCGGTGCCGTACGTGGTGATCACCAGGTCGGCGCGCTCGATCTCGGCGGCGTCCCGGCTGCTGCCGTGGTGCACGTAGACCCGGAGCCCCGGTGCGAATCTGGCCGCCTCCCGCTGCCAGTTCCCCACCAGCGACATCGGGCACACCAGCAGCGTCGGCACGTCCGACCGCTCGTGCACGAGCAGGGCCAGCGTGGTGATCGTCTTGCCCAGCCCCATGTCGTCCGCCAGCACCCCGCCGAGGCCCAGCTGCGACAGGAAGCTGAGCCACGCCAGGCCGCGCTCCTGGTAGGGCCGGAGCATGGCGTCCAGGCCGGCCGGAGTCGCGAGCGGCTCGAGCCGCCGCTCGGCCCGGCCGGACAGCAGGTCGCCGAGCACGCCGTCGGCGTCGATCTCCAGCAGCGGCAGCTCGTCGTCGCCCCAAAGATCGGCGCTGACCACGTGCTGGAGGATGTCGGCGGCCGTCACCTCGCCCGTGCGCTCGCCTTCCACGGCCCTCAGCGCCGCCTTCAGCTGCCTGTCGTCCAGTTCCACCCACTGGCCGCGCACTCGGACCAGCGGCACCTTCAGCCTGGCCAGCTCGGCCAGCTCCGCCTCGCTGATCGTCTCCTCACCCACCGCCAGGTCGATGCGGAAGTCGACCAGCTCCCGCATCCCGAACCCCTGGCTCACGGCCGCCGTTTGCGCCTTGGTCCTGGTGGTCAGCTTGAGACCCAGCTTGGTGCGCCCGGCCCAGCGGGGCAGCTGCACCCCGAACCCGGCCGCCTGCAACAACGGCGCCGCCTGCCGCAGGAACCCGAACGCCCCCGCCGTGTCCAGCGCCAGCTCGCTCGGCTCCGGCACGCGCAGGGCGCGGTCCAGCTCAGGGTAGAGCCGGACCGCCCGGCCCAGCCCGGTCAGGAGCTCCCGCTCTGGAATCGGCGGCAGGCCGGGCACCCGCGTGCCGCTCCACACCTCCGCGGCGGGGACGTAAAGGCTCGGATCGTCGGCGGCCTGCAGCGCCAGCTCCACGCGCCAGTCGTCGGTGTCCTCCGGCTCCAGCAGCCGGAAGCACACCCGCGCCGCGCCCTCGGCCGCCGTCGCCGCGTCGTGCCACTTCTCCAGCTCCCTGCGCAGGTCGGGCACGTCCGGGCAGGTGGGGTCCGCGCCGGTCAGCGCGGCCAGCCAGCGGTCCTGGAGGGTCTTGGGGCGGGCGACGAGAGGCTCGGTCAGCGTCTGGCGGACGAGCGCGTCGGTGAAGGCTTCGAGTGCCTCCCGGAGCACGCCGGCGGAGGGGCGCTCGGTGCGGGAGGTACGGCACACGGGCGGCATGGCCAGCGCCAGCTCCCGGAAATATCCGGCATCCACCCCGGTCACCACAGGCCGCCACACGGCCCGCGCATCGGCCTGGGGAACCGCCCACATGTCGCCGTCCACATGCCCTGCGACCGGTGGCACGAGCTGGGGGATGATACGGCCGCGGCGTACCAGGTCGCGGGCGAAGTCGGCGACGGCGGCCCAGTGACGCAGGGTGGCGGTGCCGGTGTGCCCGGCCAGCACGCGCAGCGCCGCCGCGGCGGACGGCACGACCGCGGTCACCTGCCACAGACGCAGCCGCGGCCGGGCCACCTCCGAGAGCCGGCCGGTCTCCGGCGACGGCAACGGCTCCCTGGCCGAACCGGGAAGCAACAGCTCCAGCGTCCGTTCCGGCACGTCGTCGAGCCCGAGCACGGCCGCGACACTGGACGCGGGCGCCGCGAACGGATGCGGCCGCGGCCCGTCGTACCGGCGCGCGCGGCCCGGAGGCGGTGCGTCGGCGGTCTCTGCCCAGAAGGCCAGCCCGTCGGCCGCCCAAACCCCGTGTACCAGCACCACGGCAGGTTACCTCCGACCACCGAAGATCGGGCCCGGCTACAATCCTCACATGGGGTTCTCGGGGGCGGAGGGCAAGTGGCGGGCGCGGCTGGGGACGCTGCGTGACGCGGTCAGACAAGAGCTCGTCACCAGGCAGTTGGCCGAGCATCTCCCGCCGCCCCCGCGACGTGTCCTGGACGTCGGCTGTGGCCAGGGCACGCAAGCACTCAGGCTGGCCGCCAGAGGCGATCAGGTGACCGCCCTCGACGCCTCCCGCGAGCTGCTGGACCTCCTTGAATCCCGGATCGAGCCGGGCATGCGGATCCGGACCGTCCAGGCCAAGGCCGAGCGCCTGGGGGAGCTGTTCGAGCCGGCGAGCTTCGACGCGGTCCTGTGCCACGGCGTGCTGATGTACTTCGACGACCCCGACCCGCTCATCGCCGCCATCGCCCGGGTGCTCGCCCCTGGCGGCCTGCTCTCGCTGCTCGTCCGCAACGGCGACGCCCTGGCCCTGCGACCCGCGCTGATGGGTGACTGGCCGGAGGCGCGGCGGGCCTTCGACGACACGCGGTACGTCAACCGGCTCGGCGTCGCGGCCAGGGCCGACCGGCTGAAGGAGCTCACCGGGCGGCTCGCCGTACAGGGACTGGAGAGGTTGCAGTGGTACGGCGTGCGCGCCCTCAGTGACGCCGTACCGGACGACGCCCCGATCCCCGACACCCTCGACGACCTGCTGGCGGCCGAGGACCGGGCGGGCAGGTCAGACCCCTATCGAGGTGTGGCCCCGCTGATCCACCTCCTCTGCGAGAGGTCCGGGAGTTAGCATGAAGGTATGAAACCTCCCGGATCGTGGTGTGAACGGCCGAAGCCGCAGGTGCCGCCGTGCGAGCTCCCGTCCCCGTGGAGCAAGCCGCGGCAGCCGGACAACTGGTGCGATGTGCCGAAGGACCCCGTTCTTTCGGTTGTGGGCTTCCTGCTCAGGGGCGCCAAGCGGAAGTAGCGCGTGATAGAAGGCCATTCGCTTGGGTAGTCGCTTTCCTCAGCGGAGGAGGCGAGCGTCGTGAACGACACCCACAAGCTGGTCAACGATCTCTCCGAGCAGGTCTCCAGGCTCGTCAAGGACGAGTTCCGCCTGGCCAAGATGGAACTCGCGGAGAAAGGCAAGCACGCGGGCTTCGGCGCGGGCCTGTTCGGCGCGGCCGGCACGGTCGCGTTCCTCGGCGGCGGCACACTGGTGGCGGCCGTCGTCTTGCTCCTCGCTCTGATCATGCCCGGGTGGGCGGCTGCGGCGATCGTGGCGGGAGCGTTGTTCGTCGTCGCCGCCGTGCTCGGCCTGACCGGTAAGAACCAGGTGAAACGAGCCGCGCCGCTGGTCCCAGAAGAGACCGTCGCGAGCGTCAAGGCCGATATCGACATGGTCAAGGGGAGGGTACGGCGATGAGCGAGACCGACCCCGGATACGACAGCGAGCATCACGCAGGCGACGTCGGCGCCCGCAGAGCGAGAGTGGGCACGCCGACCGAGCGTGAGTCGATCAACGTGCCTCCGACGAGGCCCGGCGCGGCGGAGAACGCGCAGCGGGCGGAGGCCGCCCGCGAGGAACACGAGACATTCATTCCGGAAACCCCCATCCGCGACGAACGATCCGAGGCAACGGAAAGCCTGCGTACCGAGGAGGAGTCGCTACAGCGGACGCACGGGGACCCCGACGAGGAGGAAGAGGGCGACGTGCGTAAAGACATCAAGGAAACGCGGCAGGAACTGGGCGACACGGTCGGCGCGCTGGCCGGCAAGGCCGACCTGAAAGGCAGGGCGAGCAGCGCTGCCGAGACCGCCAAGGACAAGGCGGCCGACGCGGCCGAGACCGTGAAGACCAAGGCGGCGGATGCAGCCGAGACCGTGAAGACCACGGCGGCGGATGCAGCCGAGACCGTCAAGACCACGGCCGCTGACGCCGCCGAAGGGGCGAAGAAGCGGCCCGTGCTGCTCATCGCCGCCGCCGGCGCCGTGGCCGCCTTCGTGGTGCGCCGCATCATGAGGCGCCGCAAGGGCAAGTAGGGCGGGAGCTCCACGCGATGCCCCAGGACCCGTTGGAGGCCGATAACCTGCCGGAATGAGGCTTCGAGCGGCCGCCTGGCTCGCCCTGCTGGCCGTCGCGGGATGCGGCGGCGGGACGGCGGTGAGCGACTACGGCATGGTGGTCAAGGGCGCCAAGGGGACGACCGTGCACGTCGAGGTGCGGCCCGGCCAGCGGTTCTCGCTGGCCGTGGCCGACAACCCGTCGGTAGGCGACGACTGGTCGCTGGTGGCGGTGCCGGACACGAAGGTGGCCTCGTTCATCAGCGAGGAGCACGAGAGCGAGGGCGGCGGGCCCGGCTCCGGCGGCACGACCTACTTCGTCTTCAACCCCAAGCGGCCGGGCACGACCCAGATCAGGTTGTTCAACTGCTGGCGTTGCGGCCAGGAGCGGACGCCGACGACCGAGGACAGCAGGCGGCAGTCCGGCGAGGCGATCTTCGCGGTGAGCGTGAAGTAACCTGCGGATCATGGACTTCATTCGGGTACGCGCCTCCGCTGACGGGGCGGAGACGATCTCGTACTGGACCGGCGACGTGTACGGCTGGCAGAACGACGACGGCCCGCACCACCTGTTCGGGTTCGAAGGGATCAACGTGGCCAGGGCGGTCGAGTCCGACGGTGGCTGGCAGCTGCTGACCAGGGAGGCCGCCCTTTACCTCGACCCGCAGACGCGGGAGGTGCTCGACACGTGGGACAACCCGTTCACGGGGCGGGCGGTCGAGGTGCTCCATGTCTTCAACGACCCGGTCAACCAGCGGCTCGGCGCCTACCCGGTGCCGGTGACGCGGCTGGGCGCCCAGGTGGTCTACAACATCGACGTGCGACTGGCCTACCCTTCGCCGCTCAAGGTCGCCGACTACCCGGAGAACTCGGCGTCCGACACGTACCGGGCGCTGGAGTTGTTCCAGTTCTTCGCCGCCGCGCGGGATCTGGAGTCGGGCGTGGCCGACGTGCCGTGCGTGTTCTCCTGGTGCCGGGTGTCGCCGTGGCTGCCCTGGATGGCGATGGGGCAGCGCGGCGGCGGGCTGGTCTACCACTGCCGGGGCGCCAAGGTGCCCGAGGTGCCCGCGCGGCTGCGCGAGCGCGTGGGTGAGCGGTTCCTGCACGCGCCCGAGGAATGGTCCGGGCCCAACATGACGAGCTGGACGGCCTTCGCCGATAAGGTCAAACGGTGAGCAACGACCTGTTCTGCGAGATCATCGCCGGGGAGCGGTCCGCCTACGTGGTGAGCTCCGACGAGGTGGCGGTCTCGTTCCTCGACGCCCGGCCGGTCTTCAAGGGACACGTGCTCGTCGTGCCCAGGGTCCACGTGGAGACGCTGGCCGACCTCGCCGACGTCGGCCCGTTCTTCGAACGGGTCCAGGCCATGGCCAGGGCGGTGGAGGCGGGGCTCGAGGCGGGCGGCACGTTCGTGGCCATGAACAACCGCGTCAGCCAGAGCGTGGCGCACCTGCACGTCCACGTCGTGCCGCGCAACCAGAAGGACGGGCTGCGCGGATTCTTCTGGCCGCGGACGAAGTACGACTCAGCCGAGGAGGCCGAGTCGTACCGGGACGTCATCGCCAAGGCCCTCTGAGCGGAGCGAACCAATGGACACGCTGAGTTAGGCTCTGACCCCGTGGAATACCTGGTCGGGGTCGCCGTGGTCGCGGTCCTCGTCGGCGTGCCCGCGATCGTGTTGTGGCGGGTCATGCGGGGCCGCCGGGAGCTGGGCACGAGCCCGGCCGAGCGGGCCACGTTCGAGACCCTGCACACCGCCTCGCTGGCCGGGCCGCCGCTGCGGGCCGGGCTCACCGCCGACGGTGCCGAGCGCGCCTCGCGGCACCTGCGTGCCCTGCTGGGCTCGGCCGCGCTGGCGATCACCGACGGCGAGCGGCTGCTCGTCTACGACGGCGCCGGCGACCACCACGCCGACCAGGCGTTCGAGCACGCGGCGGCCACCTTGAAGGACGGCCGCACGCAGGTCCTGACCATCGACTGCGACCTGCTCGAATGCCCGATCAGGCACGCCGTCGTGGTGCCGCTCACCACCGACGACCGGGTCGTCGGCGCGCTGGCCGCCTACGGGCAGAACGCCTCGGCCGGGCTGGTCAGGGCCGCCCAGGAGGTGGCCGGATGGGTGGATTCGCAGCTGGAGCTGGCCGAGCTCGACCGCTCGCGCACGTTGCTCATGGAGGCCGAGGTGCGGGCGCTGCGGGCGCAGATCTCGCCGCACTTCATTTACAACTCGCTCACCACGATCGCCTCGTTCGTGCGCACCGACCCTGAGCGGGCCAGGGAGCTGCTGCTGGAGTTCGCCGACTTCACCCGCTACTCCTTCCGCAGGCACGGCGAGTTCACCACGCTGGCCGAGGAGCTGCGCTCGATCGACCGTTACCTGATACTCGAGCGGGCCAGGTTCGGCGACCAGTTGCAGGTCACGCTGCGCATCGCGCCCGAGGTGCTGCCGGTCGCGGTGCCGTTCCTGTGCCTGCAGCCGCTGGTCGAGAACGCCGTCAGACATGGACTGGAGAGCCGCAACGGCGTCGGGCGCATCACGATCGTTGCCGAGGACGCCGGAGCCGAGTGCCGCATCAGCGTCGAGGACGACGGGCTCGGCATGGACCCCGAGCGATTGCGCCGCATCCTCGCCGGTGACATCGCCTCGCCGGGCGGCGTCGGGCTTGCCAACGTGGACGAGCGGCTGCGCCAGGTGTACGGCGACGAGTATGGCCTGGTCGTCGAAACCGGTGCCGGCGCGGGTACTAAAGTCAACATAAGATTGCCGAAATATCACCCGGGCGTCTCTGCCCGTTGACCTCGATCTTTGTTGTCGGTTTTATCACTATCTATGGCACAACTCCGGGTCCTCGCGGTCGATGACGAGCTCCCCGCGCTCGAAGACCTGTCGTACCTGCTCCGCGCCGACCCCCGCATCGGTGAGGTGGCCACCGCCAGGGACGGCGCCGCGGCGCTGCGCCTGCTCGACCGGGCCATCGCCGACGGCCGGCCCATCGACGCGGTGTTCCTCGACATCAGGATGCGCGGCCTCGACGGGGTGGTGCTCGGACGGCTGCTGTCGCAGTTCGCCAACCCGCCCCGGGTGGTGTTCGTGACGGCGTACGAGGAGCACGCCGTGGACGCGTTCGAGATCAAGGCCGAGGACTACCTGCTCAAGCCGGTACGCCCGGAGCGGCTGGCCGAGGCGATCCGGCGGGTCGCCGTGTCGGCCGACGTGCCCGTGGAAGTTGGCGAGACCGACACGATCCCGGTCGAGCTGGGCGGGGTGACGCGGTTCGTGTCCAGCGCCGACGTGATGTACGTGGAGGCGCACGGCGACTACGCGCGGCTGTACACCGCGACCGGCAGCCACCTGGTCCGCATCCCCCTGGCCACGCTGGAGGAACGCTGGGCCTCGGCCGGGTTCGTCCGGGTGCACCGCAGCCACCTGGTCGCCGTCAAGTACATCGAGGAGCTGCACATCGATGACGGCAAGTGCACCGTGCGCGTGGGCGACACGGAGATCCCGGTCAGCCGCAGGCACACGCGCGAGCTGCGCGACCTGCTGGTCCGCCGGGCCAGGAAGGGCAGGCAGGAATGAGCCCAGAACCGCGTCCGGCGCGCCGCATCATGCGTGAGACGCCGCGCCGGGTGGCCGTGACGAGTCCGCGCACCGCCGCCGCCCGCCGCCCCCGTTTCCCCGCCACCCGCGAGATCGACGAGCAGACCCGGCTCGGCGAGGTCTACATGCGCTCCCTGCTGCGCACCCAGTTCCGGCTGGCGTTGTTCGTCTGCACGTTGCTGGCCTGCGTGATCGGCGGCCTGCCACTGCTGTTCCTGCTCATCCCGGAGCTGCGCGAGGTGCACCTGCTCGGCGTGCCGCTCCCGTGGGCGGTGCTCGCCGGCCTCATCTACCCCGCCTTCGTCATCGGCGCCTGGTGGTACGTCCGCCAGGCCGAGCGCAACGAACGCCACTTCGCCGAACTGGTCGAGCGCCGATGAGCGGACGAATCGTCACCCTTCGGCGCGTACGGCCGGCGGAGCCGATCGCATGAGCCTGACGGCGGTCCTCGTCGTGGTCGTGGCAGCTGTGCTCATCGGGGCGTTCGGCATCAGGGTCTCCCGCACCACCTCCGACTTCTACGTCGCCTCCCGCACCGTCAGCCCGCTCTGGAACGCCTCGGCCATCGGCGGCGAGTACCTGTCGGCGGCCTCCTTCCTCGGCATCGCCGGGCTCATCCTGTCCTTCGGCGTGGACATGTTGTGGTTGCCCGTCGGCTGGACCGGCGGCTACCTGGTGCTGCTGGTGCTGGTGTCGGCGCCGCTGCGCCGTTCCGGGGCGTACACGCTGCCCGACTTCGCCGAGGCCAGGCTCGAATCGATGACCGTGCGCCGCACGGCCAGCGTGCTCGTCGTGCTGATCGGCTGGCTCTACCTGATGCCGCAGTTCCAGAGCGCCGGGCTGGTGCTGCGGACGATCACCGGCGCGCCCGTCTGGGTCGGCGGGCTGCTGGTGGCCGTCGTCGTGGCGGTGAACGTGTTGTCGGGCGGCATGCGGTCGATCACGTTCGTGCAGGCATTTCAGTACTGGCTCAAGCTGACGGCGCTGGCCGTGCCGCTGGTGTTCCTGCTGATGGCCTGGAAGGCGGACGGCGCGCCCGGCGTCAGCGCGGCGGACGCGGCCACTTGGCAGGTGCCGCTGGCCGGGGCCAAGGAGTACGGGCTGTACTCGACGTACTCGCTGATCCTGGCCACGTTCCTGGGCACCATGGGGTTGCCGCACGTGCTCGTGCGCTTCTACACCAATCCCGACGGGCGGGCCGCCCGCCGTACGACGCTGGTGGTGCTCTCGCTGCTCGGCGCCTTCTACCTGCTCCCGGCGGTGTACGGCTGGCTCGGCCGCCTCTACACGCCCAACCTGGCACGCACGGACACGGTCGTGCTGACGCTGCCCGCCCAGATGATCGGCGGAACGCTGGGCGACCTGCTGACCGCCCTGGTCACCGCCGGGGCGTTCGCCGCGTTCCTGTCCACGTCGTCAGGACTGACGGTGTCCGTGGCGGGAGTGATCGCGCAAGACCTGCTCAAGGGCAGCGTGCGCTCGTTCAGGATCGCCACGCTCATGGCGGTGGCGGTGCCCCTGGGCCTGGCGCTGTGGGCGCGGGCGCTGCCGGTGGCGGACGTGGTGGGGCTGGCGTTCGCGGTGGCCGCCTCGTCGTTCTGCCCGCTGCTCGTCCTGGGCATCTGGTGGCGACGGCTCACCACCACGGGGGCGCTGGCCGGACTGTTCGTGGGCGGCGGGCTGGCCTGCGCCGCGGTGCTGGCCACGATCACGGGGGCCCCGAGCGGCTTCACGGCCGCGCTGCTGGCTCAGCCCGCCGCGTGGACGGTGCCGATCGCGTTCGTGGTGATGGTGGCGGTGTCGTTCCTGACCCCGCACCGGGTGCCGCCCGGCGTGGCCAGAACCATGGTCAGGCTGCACACCCCCGAGGACCTCGACCTCGACCGCGGCGACTGGCGCCCGCGTTCGTCATAGAGGGGGCGTGGGGAGTTCGGCATTCAGGCGGATCTCGGCTGCAACTCAGGGTAGCCTCTGAGTATCAGAGAGTTAGCATAGAATATGCGTTCGATAGCTGAGGTGGTTGGGGGCGCTTATTGTGGCTCATCCGGTCTCTACACTGGACATTGTGTCGGTCTCTGCGCCTCTCCGCGGCCCCGCCGCAGCCGTTGCCTACCTGCTGGCAACTGCTCGCGCCAGCGGCATGCGCGTCAACCACACCAAGCTCGCCAAGCTTCTCTACCTTGCCGATCTTCGCGCCGTCGATAAGGGGCTCCCGCCGGGATCCGGCGTCGAATGGCGTTGGCGTCACTACGGTCCGCACAGTCTCCGCCTCTCAGAAGTCGAACGGGACTTGTCCGAAGCGGGTGTCATCGAGGTCGAGGAGAGCGCCGATCCTTTCGCCGGATATCGCGAATGCACGGTCCACTTGATCGACGCGCCACAGATTGTTATCGATTCTGAGTTCGCCGAGATCGTGGACGGTGTTCTCGCTGAGTACGGGCGATGGTCGGCCGGCCAGCTACGTGATCTCACCTATCAGACGGCTCCCATGCAGGAGGCGATCAAGCAGAACCAACGTGAGGTGCGGCTTGATTTGGCCGGTGGACCGCCGCTCCCCGACCTCGGCTCCGGCCTGGCGCGTTTGCGCGCCTGGGCCAAGCGCAATCCCCTGCCCCAGGACGAGCCTGGCGGCGTCGATGACTTGGTCGTGGAGAGCCGCCAGCTCGCCGAGCACCGGGACGACGCGACCCGGCACCTTCTGGAGGAATAGTGCCGGGTCCCTATGTGGCTGGTGGCGTGTACCTCGTCAGCGACAAGGCAGTACGCCTCATCCCAGAGGAAGAGCGCGTTATCCACGATGAGCGTCGCCCGGTGGTCGTCGTCACGGGTGGTGACTCCAACGGCGATCCCACATGGCCGTTCGTACTCGCCTGCCCGATCTCCGGCTCGACGTCGCGGCGCACTCGATTCGACGTTCAGCTTGCTAGGGGCAGGGCGGAGTCATCAAGAAGTGCTGGATCCGGATCCCCGCCGTTCAGCCCCTCCTGAAGACGGCGTTGGAGGATCGGACCGGCACTCTGGACGAGGATTTGCTCACCCAAGTCCAGGGCCGTCTCGCCCAGTATCTCGGCCTGCTGGGCTGAGCGTGGGCTGCGGAAGGCAGCGTCTGCTCACTCCTAGAGCAGATACGCCTTTTTGACCTCGGTGCGCTCGAGAGTGTGGTCGGCGTCGCAGTCGTGGCAGTAGCCGGTCACCACGTTGCCGGTGATGGTGAGGTCCTCCATGTAGTGCTCGCGGCGCTGCCACACGATGACGATCACTTCGCCGGTGACGGCGGCCAAGGCCAGCGCCTCGCCGGCCGTGCTCGACTTGCCGCCCTGGAGGATCGCGGCCGCGGCGGCGGCGGCGTCGTTTCGTTGGCCGAGGGCTTCCACCGGGAGGCGGCGGCGACGGGCGGACTCCGCTTTGATCGTCCCGTCCGCGGACACGGCGACCGGCGCGTGTCCGGACTGGCGGAGCAGCCGCAGGGTCTCGTCGGGTGGCAGGCCGCCGAGGGCCACCGTGGGGGCGATCTGGCGCAGGCCCAGCTTGCGGAGCGCCCTGGCGCCGCATAGCTCCGCGATGACGGCGGGGTCGCTCGCGATGATCACGGACGGCGTGCCGGCGACCTTGATCGTGCCGTGCTTGCGTGCCGTGTCGGTGACGAGGTAGCGCAGCGGCTGGGGGACCGTTTTGGCGGAGAAACGTGCGAGGTCGGCGAGCAGGGTGTCGGCGTCCGTGCCCGAGTCCAACGCTCCCCGTATGGTCTTCTCCGAGAAGCGCCACACGCTGGCTCGGTCGCGCGACTCCAGGTCGGCGCAGGCGTTCAGGAAGGCGGCCAGGTCCGGGGTGGGGAGGCCGGAGACGATCGCGGTCAGGTCGTTCTGCAGGGTCGCGGTGGCTGATGGGATGGGGAACAAGCGGCCCAGGCCGCCGACGCCACCACCGTCCGGTCCGGCCTCGTCCGCCTCTTTCCTGCCTGACCCCTGCTCGGCCAGCAGGGCGCGGCCCAGCTGGGTCAGGGCCCCGTCGGCCATGATGCCCAGCAGTTCGCCCTCGCGGAGTGCTGCGGCCACGAACTCGTCGGCCGCGTGCGCCGAGTCCACCAAAGCCCGCGTGCGCCAGCCCACCGCCGCACGCAGCCCTGCAGCGTCCGTGCCCAGCCCGGGGGACAGGGTGCGGAGCACGTCCAGGACCGCGCGCCGAATCCGGCCCGCCCCGCACTCGAACTCGTAAGGTGGCGACATCGGCTCCATGTGGTCCGCACAACACCCCACGACCCGGTACGTCGCGGCCTGCGGCAGCCCGTGCCAGGCGTCGGTCAGCGCCCGCCACCTGGCGTCCGGGGAGCGCGCCAGCCAGTCGTCCACCAGCGTGGTGCTGACCAGCTGCTCGTCCGACTCCGAGGCGAGCAGGTCGGCGCCGTACGCGACGTCGAGCCACAGGACCGCCTCCTGCTCGGGCACGCCGAGCGCCTTGGAGACACGCTTGAGCTCGCGGACACCCACGCCGCCGGACTTCAGCTCCGCGATCGGGGTCGTGGCGGCCAGCTCCACGAGGGCCTCGACGCGGTCGATCGCCGCCAGCGCGGCGGACACACCGTCGGCGTCGGTACGCGGCCCGGCCGGCACGCCGGGCTGACCGGTCAGCGCCGGTTGCCAGCCGTCGCCGCGCAGGGCCAGCGCCACCTCTTGGGGCATTTCGTAGTTCCAGCCGTCGCGTATCACGAATCCGGCCTTGACCAGGCGTTGCACGGGATGCTCCGATGACCCGTAGTAGAGCTGCTCCAGGACCGGCGGGCCGACTGTCATGGTCTTGAGCAGCTCAGCAGCCTGACGGGGGAAGCGGGCGGCCGTGGCCCGTACGGACGCGCCGTTGCGCAGCAGCTCCTCGGCCTGCGTCACCAAGTCGGCCTTGCGGCCCAGGGGCTGGCCGCCGAGCGCCTTGACCATGGCCTTCAGTGCCTCGGCAGTGATCTTCTTCGTGAACTCGCGCAACGGCCTGCCCAGCCCGAACGGGTGAGCCCAGAGGCCGGGGTGGTGCGGCGAGCGTACCGTGTCGCCGTCGAGCGCGATCAGGCCGTGGGCGGCCAGTGTGCCGAGCGCATCGTCGAGCCGCCCGTGCGGGTCGCGCAGCGTCGCGGCCAGCTCGGCGCGGGTGGTCTCGCCGCCGGCCGCCTGCACGGCCTGGCTGACGGTGTGGCAGTCGGCGTCCAGGTCGAGCAGCACGGGGACCGCCAGATCGGGCCTGGCCAGGAGGCGTTCGAGCACTTCCTGCGAGGGGGCGGCGGCCAGCTCGGGGCGGTGGTCGAGGAGGGCGGTGAGTTCGGCGGTGGTACGCGGCACGGGATGGAGCCTAGCGAGGCTGAGGAGGGTTATGGCGGCGTATCGGGACATCACCCGGCCACGGAGATCAGGGCGGGGGGAGCTCGCCCGAGCCCCTGGCAACCAGCTCCACCGGCACCTTCACCCGGCGTGGCGCCGGCGAGGGGTTCAGCAGGAGGTCCACCGCGCTGCGGGCCAGGCGGGCCACGTCATAGCGCACGACCGTCACCCCCGGGTTGAACACGTCCGCCAGCGCGAAGTCGTCGAACCCCACGTACGCCGGCCGCTCCGGCCTCTCCCGCAGCGCCTGCAGGATCCCGATCGCGGCCCGGTTGTTGGTGGCGAAGAACGCCGTCGGCGGATCCTCCAGGTCCAGGAGCCTGGTCACCTCGTGTGAGACCCGCCACGGCTCGAACACCCCTCGCACCACCAGCGCCTCGTCGGCCCCCACCCCGGTCGCGCGGAGCGCCGTACGGTAGCCGGTGGCCCGGTCGTGCACCGAGCTCAGCCCGTCGTCGTCGGAGATCAGCGCGATGCGCCGGTGACCACGGGCCAGCAGGTGCTCGGTGGCGGCGCGGCCGCCCCGTACGTCATCGAGCACCACCACGTCCGCCGCCTCCAGCCCTCGCGGCACGCGGTCCACGAAGACCATGCGCAGGCTGGCGTGCTCGGCCAGCCACGCGTGGTCGGCCGCCGAGGGGACCATGATCAGAGAGTCCACGCCCCGTGCGGACATGGACTCGATGAGCATGCGTTCCTTGTCCGGGCTCTCCTCGTACGAGCCGAACACGACCAGCGCTTCGTGCTCGGCCGCGGCCGCCTCCACGGCGGCGGCCAGGCGCGAGTAGAACTCGTTGGAGATGTTCTCCATCACCAGGCCCAGCGTCAGCATGGTCGCGCCCCTGGCCAGGCGGGCGGCGGCCTCGTTGCGGCGGTAGCCGAGCGCGCTGATGGCCGCCTGCACTCGCTGCTGCAGCGAGTCCCGGACGTGGGGCTCCTGGTTGACGACCCGGGAGACGGTCTTGAGGCTCACGCCCGCATGCCGGGCCACGTCCGCCATGGTCGGCTTGCGAGTGTCGGCTGTCATACGCTGCCCCCATGGATGATGACGAATGGATCTGTGGCCGGTTGGGTGAGGACGAGCCTTGGGTGCTGGGCGCGGTCAACCCGCCGGTGTTCGAGAACTCGCTGTTCACGTTCGCGACCGCCCAGGAACTGGGCGAGGCGGTCAGGAACGAGGATGAGCGGTACGTCTACTGGAGGGGGACCAACCCGACGGTTGATCTCGCTCAGCGTAAGCTGGCCGCGCTGGAGCGGGGAGAGCGGGCCAAGTGTTTCGGCTCCGGGATGGGCGCCATCTCGGCGACGATCTCGTCGCTCGTGTCGGCCGGCGACCACGTGCTGGTGCTGGGCGCCGTGTACGGGCCGACCACGCAGTTCCTGCGTTACCTGGAGAAATTCGGCGTCACGCATACGCACGTCGGCGACCTCGCGGAGGGTGACAGCGCTATCAGGGCGGACACGCGCCTACTCTACTTCGAGTCCCCCTCCTACATGGCCTACGCGGTCGTCGACATCGCCGAGGTGACCGGGTGGGCGCGCGAGCGCGGGCTGGTGACCGTGATGGACAACACCTGGTCCACGCCCATCTTCCAGAAGCCGCTGACGATGGGCGTCGACCTGGTCGTGCACTCGTTGTCGAAGTACATCGGCGGCCACAGCGACCTCGTGGGCGGCGTGGTCGTGGGTTCCTCGCGGCTGATCCGGCCGCTGGCGCTGACGGAATACCAGCTGTACGGGGCCGCGATGTCACCGCACGACGCGGCCAAGGTGATCAAGGGGTTGCGCACGCTGCCCGTGCGGATGGCGGCGCACCAGGAGCGAGGGCTGGCGGTGGCGGGGTTCCTGGCCGATCATCCGGCCGTGCGGGTGGTCAACCATCCGGGGTTGCCGTCACATCCGGGGCATGCCGTCGCCCTGCGGCAGATGTCGGGGTTCTCCAGCTTGTTCAGCATCGAGCTGGCGACCGAATCGCGGGAAGAGGTCGCGATCTTTCTCGATAAATTGCGACATTTCAGGATCGGCGTGTCCTGGGGTGGGTTCGAGAGTCTGGTGAACGCACCCGCCCTGTCCACCGAGGAGAGCGTTCGGGCCACCATGGGCATCCCGGTCGGCCTCGTCCGCCTCTCGGTCGGCCTGGAGCCGGCGGACACTTTGATCAAGGATCTCGGTCTAGCGCTGGAAGGCGTCGGTCGCCTAGCGTGACTGACAGCGCTGTCCAAACCGGCGCTGTCAGAAACACGCGGGAGGCTCCCCATGACAAAGCCCCTCCTGGCGGCCGCGGTCGCCGCCACGCTGGTGCTCGCCGGCTGCGGCTCCGGCTCCGGCTCGTCGTCCTCGGGAGAGGTACGGCTCCGCATGATCGAGAGTTTGACCAGCCCCGAACGTACGAAGCTCATCAAGTCCTTGATCGCCGACTTCGAGAAGGCCAACCCGGGCGTCACGGTCGAGCTCGTCTCGCCGCCACTCGACAGCGCCGACCAGAAGATCACCCAGATCCTGCAGACCAAGAAGGACCTGGACGTGCTGGAAGTACGCGACCACACGGCCAAGTCCTTCTCCAACAACGGCTGGCTGGCCGAGCTGCCCACCACGGAGTGGGCCGGCTGGTCGGACCTGACCGAGCTGGCCCAGAAGAAGGCCGTCGAGGTCGGCGGCAAGGCGTACCTGATCCCGTACGGCTTCTACCAGCGCACGCTGTTCTACCGTACGGACTTCGGCATGGCCCAGCCCCCGACGACCTGGCAGGAGCTCTACGAGGCCGGCAAGAAGATGACCTCGGGCGACCGTTACGGCTACTCCTTCAGGGGCGGCAAGGGCGGCGCGGACTACGCGGTGATGATGATCAGCGCGTACAACGGCGAGGCACTGAACCCCGAGAAGTCCTTCTATCTGAAGGACAAGCGGACGATCTTCTCCACGCCCGAGGCCGCCCAGGCCATGGACCTCTTCGTCAAGATCTTCAAGGAGGCGTCGCCGCCCGACTCGGTGTCCTGGGGCTACCCCGAGATGGTCCAGGGCTTCACCTCGGGCGTCACCGGCATGCTCATCCAGGACCCGGAAGTGATCAAGACGGTCGAGGACAGCGGCGTCACCGCCTGGTCCACCACCCCCATCCCCAAGGGCCCCACGGGGTACGCCTTCCAGCCCGTCGGCTACGCCGGCTGGGGCGCCACCTCCTTCACCAAGCACCCGAAGGAGGCGGTCAAGCTCGTGCAGTTCCTGTCGGAGACCAAGCAGAGCATCGCCTTCGCCAAGGGCAACTCGCTCATCCCGATCTCCAAGCAGGCGCAGAACGACCCGCAGTTCTCGCAGGGCGCGTGGAAGGCGTACCTGCAGGCGCAGCAGGACCCCAAGCAGGTGACCACCATCAGGCCGGTTGACTACCCGGGCTGGAGCCAGTTCGGCGTCGACTCAGACCGCGACGTCCAGGCCCTGCTGACCGGCAAGAAGACGGTCGCCGACGTGCTCAAGTCGTGGGATGCCTTCTGGATTGACCAGGCCAAGAAGGTGTCGTGAGGACCTTCAACGTCCGGAGGGCCAGGTTCATCGCGCTGTGCCTGCTACCGGGTGTGGTGTTCGTGGCGTTGTTCACGTACTACCCGGTCATCCGCGGGGCGGTGATGGCCTTCCAGCGGTACAACCTGTTCGACCTCACCTCGACGCCCTTCGTCGGCCTGGAGAACTTCCGTGCCGTGCTGGGTGAGGACCGGTTCTGGACGGCGTTGCGCAACACCGGCACGTGGGTGGTCGTGTCGCTGTTCTTCCAGTTCTTCCTCGGGTTCGGGCTGGCGCTGCTGCTGCGGCGGCACTTCCGGGGACGCGGCCTCTACCAGGCGTGGGTGTTCTTCCCGTGGGCCATGTCGGGGTTCCTCATCGGGTTGTTGTGGCGGTGGATGTTCAACGGGCAGTTCGGCGTGATCAACGACCTGCTGCTCAAGACGGGGATCATCGACCAGCGCATCGGCTTCCTGGCCACGCCGGGGTGGGCGATGACGTCGGTGATCGTGGCCAACGTCTGGTACGGCGTGACGTTCTTCGCCATCATGATCATGGCGGCGCTGCAGTCGGTCCCGAAGGAGCTGTACGAGGCGGCGGCCGTGGACGGGTCCTCGCGGCTGCGCCAGTTCTGGCACGTGACGCTGCCGCACATCCGGCCCACGCTGGCGCTGATCGTGTTGCTGCGGATCATCTGGATCCTGAATTTTCCGGATCTCATCTACTCGATGACCGGCGGCGGCCCCGCCGGCAGCACCGACATCATCACCACCTTCCTCATCCAGCAGGTCATCGGCGGTGACTACGGCCGGGCCGGCGCGGTCGGCCTGCTGGTCCTCGGCCTGCTGCTGTCCTTCAGCGTCTTCTACCTCAACGCCACGAGATTCGAGAAGGCTCGATGAGACGTGTCACGACGGTCGCCAAGGTGGTCGTGCTGGCCGCCTGGCTGCTGATCACCCTTTTCCCCCTCTACTGGATCGTCGTCACCTCGCTCAAGCCCAAGCCCGAGATCTTCTCGGTGCCGCTCAAGTACTGGCCGGGCACGGTGACGTTCGAGCACTACGCGGAGCTGTTCTCCTTCGCCGACTTCGGCACGTACCTGCTCAACAGCCTCCTGGTCGCCCTCGTCGCGGCCGGGGCGGTGACGGCCGTCGGCGTGCTCGGCGGCTACACCCTGGCCCGCTTCGCCTTCCCCGGGCGAGGAGCGCTGATGCTGGCGTTCCTGGTCACCCAGATGATCCCGCTGTTCATCGCGCTCGGCCCGCTCTACCTGCTGATGTCCGACCTCGATCTGCTCAACCGGCTCGCCGGGCTCATGCTCGTGTACGTCGCCATGCTGGTGCCGTTCGCCACGATCATCATGCGCGGCTTCTACGAGCGGGTGCCGGTCGCGCTGGAAGAAGCCGCGCAGGTGGACGGGGCGTCGCGGCTCGTGGCCATGGTGCGGGTGGTGATCCCGGTCATGTTGCCGGGCATCGCGGCGACGTTCATTTTTGCGTTCGTGCAGTGCTGGAACGAGTTGTTCCTGGCGATCACGTTCATCGACAGTGAGGATGCCAAGACGATCCCGGTGGCCATGAACTCCTTCATCACGCAGTACGACATCGACTGGGGTTCCATGGCGGCCGCCACCGTGGTGTCCGTCGTGCCCACGCTCGTGATGTTCGCCGCCATCCGCCGCTACATCGTCGAAGGGCTGACGGCGGGGGCGGTCAAGGGCTGACCCAGTAGCGGAGGTCACGGAAACGGGACTCGGCCCGGCCGGAGCCGTGGTGGTAGACGCCGTTCTTGAAGTGGCGGGTCGCCGGGCCGCGGTCGGAGACGGTGGCCACGTGCCGGTCGTCGACGTAGACGTCGATCTTCCCGGCGGTGGCGTCGTGCGCGACCCTCAGGTTCCACCAGGAGTTGTAGGCGCCGGTCTTGAGGACGGTCCCGTTGTAGATCCTTATGGTGCCGCCGTTCTGGTTGTAGGCGTTGACCATGAAATCTGTGGCCGGCGTGCCGGACGGGCGCTTGACCCGCAGGATCTGCATGATGGTGGCGCCGTCGGTGCTCGCGGGCACGTACACATCTGCCTCCCACATGTGGCGGCCGGTCGTGTACTCCTGCAACCAGCGCATCTCCGTGCGGGGGTCGGTGTCCGAGCCCTGTGACATGGGCTCGTCGGTCGAGTAGACCCACATGCGGTGGGTGTCCGTGGCCGGGTCGTACGCGTAACGCTGGCTCAGGTTGAGGTTCCAGGGTTTCTGCAGGTTGTAGGTGAAGCTCACCTGCCGCCACTCGGCGGCGTGGGCCGGGCTGGTGCCCAGCAGGATCGTGATGGCGGCGATGGCCATCGTGCGCTGTAACGGCATGCGTGTGTTGTACCGGCGCCAGAGCGCGATGTCCAGATGCATCCGATGATTTGGCTCGCTCGGGAAAGCCTGAGTTGTTGACCAAAAGGCGTTGCCGACGCTGTCTTCCCAGTTCAAGTAGAAAGGAAGGTTTCCTTAAGGTTGATGGGCGAGCACAAGATCCCTTGACGGCGGTGAATTCATGTGTCATACAGGCGAAAGATCCGATCTATCGTGGAGCGTCCTGAATGACACCCCCCATCGAAGATCCGAGTCGGCGAGCCGTCATCGGCGGCTTGGGGCTCGCCCTCGTCCCCATCACCACCGCCGCGCCCGCGCACGCTGAAGCGGCCGCGTGGCGCCTGCAGGAACGCGTGCCCTGGCCGGAGTTCATGAAGTCTCAGGACCTGCTCTGGGGCAAGCTGCCCAAGGCCTGGCACGAGGGCCCGTTCCTCGGGGACGGGCTGCTGGGCAGCATGATCTACCAGGAGCCGGGCCAGAACAAGATCCGCTTTACCGTCCAGCACGGTCGCGTCCAGGACCACCGGCCCCAGTTCGGCAGCGGCTGGGGCACCTGCCGCCTGCCCGTCGGCCACGTCACCCTCGACCCCGCCGGCACGATCACCGCCGTTGACTGGCGGCTCAGCCTGTGGGACGCCGAGGTCACCGGCACCATCACGACCGACAAGGGCACGCTGGCCTTTTCCGCGTTCGTCCATGACGAGGTCCTCGTCGCCAAGGCCGAGGCGAGTGGTGAGGAGCAGGTGCGCTGGGTTTTCCACCCGGAGGAGGCCATGAGCCCCCGCGCGGCCACTGAGGCGCCGCCGAGCGGCTACACCCCGAACCCTCCATGGAGCACCACCACCACCGACGGCGTCGAGCAGGTCATCCAGCCGCTCGCCGGCGGCGGGCAGACCGCCACCGCCTACCGCGTCAAGGACGGGACGCTCCTGGTGGCCGTGGCCCACAGCTTCCCGTCCGCCGACGCTCATGAGACCGCGCGCGGCAAGATCCGGAACGCCGCGCCGTACGGGATCTTACGGAAGCGGCACCGGGACTGGTGGCACCACTTCTACGCCAAGAGCTTCATCTCCCTGCCCGATCAGCGGCTGCAGAGCTTCTACTGGATCCAGCTCTACAAGGTCGCCTCGGCCAGCAGGGCGGGCGGCCCCGTCATGGCCACCACCGGCCCCTGGCTGGAGCCCACCCCGTGGCCGGCGGTCTGGTGGAACCTCAACGTGCAGCTCGAATACTGGCTCATCAACGGCTCCAACCACCTGGAGCTCGACTCGCTCACCAGCACGCTCGACCTCAACCGGCAGCAACTCGTGGAGAACGTGCCGGCGGCCTACCGCGCCGACTCGGCAGGCGTGGGCCGCAGCTCCGACATGTTCGCCAACCGCGGCGTCGGCACACCAGGCTCGGGGGCGGAGGTCGGCGACCTCACCTGGGCCCTGCACAACGCGTGGTTGTCCTACCGGCACACCATGGACGACCAGGTGCTGCGCGACACGGTCTTCCCGCTGCTGCGCCGGGCGATCAACTATTACCTGCACTTCCTGACCCCTGGCGCGGACGGCAAGCTGCATCTGCCCAGCACGCTGTCACCTGAATACCCCGTCACGCCGTCCCAGGACACCAACTACGACCTGGCGCTGATCAGGTGGGGGTGCGGGACGTTGCTGGAGTCCGCGGCGCGCCTGGGCATCGACGACCCGCTCAAGCCGAAGTGGCAGGAGGTCCTGGACAAGCTCGCCGGCTACCCGGTGGACGGCAACGGGTTCATGATCGGCGCGAACACGCCGTACGCGCAGTCGCACCGCCACTACTCCCACCTCCTCATGATCTACCCGCTCTACCTGGTCAACTGGAACCAGCCGGAGAACCGGGCGCTCATCGAGAAGTCCGTCGTGCATTGGCAGTCGCTGACCAGCGCGCACCGCGGCTACAGCTTCACCGGCGCGGCCTCGCTCTACGCGATGATGGGCCGGGGCGACACCGCCCTGTCCTATCTCGAGAGGTTCTTCGATCCGGCCGCCCGTTACCCGTGCCGGGCCAACACCCACTACGCCGAGGGCGGGCCGGTCATCGAGACGCCGCTGTCGGCGGCCCAGTCGATCCACGACATGCTCTGCCAGAGCTGGGGCGGGATCGTGCGGATCTTTCCCGCCGTGCCCGCGGCCTGGCAGGACGTCGTGCTGCACGACTTCAGGACCGAGGGCGCGTTCCTCGTCTCGGCGGTCAGGAAGTCGGGACGGACGGACTTCGTTCGCGTCAGGAGCCTGGCAGGGGAGCCGCTGAGGATCAAGCATGGGATCGACGGCCCGCTTGCCGCCATGCTCGACGACGGCCGGCCGGCTCAGGTCAAGGACCTGGGCGAGGGCCTGGTCGAGATCACCCTGGGCCGGGGACACGAGGTCCTGCTCTACAGCGGCCGGCGGCCCGGCCTCGTCGTCGCCCCCGTGACGATCGCCGAGCCCGGTGAGCCGTGGGGCCTGCCGCCGGTCCCGCCGCCCGGGGCCACCACACCGGTGGACCTGTCGGCGCACTTCGACAACGACGGCGTCTCCACGCACGAGGTCATGACCGACGGCAACGTGGACGGGTCCGGCTACACCTACCCGGCCGAGGAACTGCCGCCGGCCGGGCCGCTCACGCACGAAGGGCTGAGCTTCGTCTTCCCCGCCTACGGCGACGGGGTCGAGAACAACGTCACCGGGCAGGGGCAGACCATCGACGTGCCGGCCGGCACGTACGCCAAGGTGCGCCTGCTCGGGGCCGGCACCTCCGGCAGCGTCAGCGCCGCGCTGACCGCCACGTACGTCGACGGCTCCACCGCCCAGGTGCCGTTCATCCTGCCCGACTGGGGCGGCCAGGCCGGCGCCGGGACGACCGAGGTGCTGCGCTGCACCCACCGCCACGGCCAGAACGGCACGAACGCGCTACGCGTCGGCCTGTTCGAGACCCAGGCGGCCCTGGACCCGGCCAAGGAACTGCGCTCGCTCACCCTCCCCACGCTCACCCGCCCGCAGCTCCACCTGTTCGCCCTCTCCCTGGAGGCGCCACGGTAGAGGCCGTAATGGGGTGAAAGGGATGGCCGACCGCTCATCGCGCTGAAAGGACCTTTCACCGCAAGCCAGCCCCATCTAATCGCCGCACGCCGTCGGCTCAGCGAACAACCCAGCTACGGATCTCCACGACGGGTAGGTTGCGCTCTTACCTTGGGCGTGATCCGCATCACAGTGGAGGTCCCGTGACAACAAGAGAACATGACGCGTCCGTATATGAACAAGTCCAGGAGAGCACTGAGTTCCAAGAGCTGAAGAAACGATTCCGCGCCTGGACGTTCCCCATGACCGTGGCGTTCCTCGCGTGGTACCTGCTGTACGTCGTGCTGTCCGGGTGGGCGCGCGACTTCATGGGGATCAAGCTGCTCGGGGAGATCAACGTCGGGCTCGTCTTCGGCCTGCTGCAGTTCGTGTCCACGTTCTGGATCGCGTGGGCGTACGCCAGGCACGCCGAGAAGAAGCTGGACCCGATCGCCGACAAGCTGCGCCACGAGGTTGAGGAGAAGCTCTAGTGGAGTCGACAACCCTGGGAATGATCCTCTTCCTCACCTTCGTCGCCGCGACCCTGGGGATCACCTTCTGGGCGAGCCGTCAGACGAAGACGGCCGCCGACTACTACGCGGGCGGACGGTCGTTCACCGGCGTGCAGAACGGCCTGGCCATCGGCGGCGACTACATGTCCGCGGCCTCCTTCCTGGGGATCGCGGGCATCATCGCCTTGTCCGGCTATGACGGGTTCCTGTACTCGATCGGGTTCCTCGTCGCGTGGCTCGTGGCGCTGCTGCTGGTGGCCGAGCTGATGCGGAACTCCGGCAAGTTCACCATGGCCGACGTGCTGGCGTTCAGGATGAGCCCGCGGCCGGTCCGCACGGCCGCCGGCGTGTCCACGATCGTGGTGAGCATCTTCTACCTGCTGGCGCAGATGGTCGGCGCGGGCGCGCTGGTCGGCCTGCTGCTCGGCATCACCAGCCCGGCGGGCAAGGCGTGGACGATCGTCGGCGTGGGCGCGCTGATGATCGTCTACGTGGTGTTCGGCGGTATGAAGGGCACCACCTGGGTCCAGATCGTCAAGGCCGTGCTGCTGATGGGCGGTGCCGCGCTGGTGACAGCGCTGGTGCTGGGCAAGTTCGGCTTCAACCTGTCGGCGCTGCTCGGCCAGGCCGCCACCACCAGCGGCCCGAAGGCCAACCCCGGCAACTTCCTCATCCCCGGGCTGAAGTACGGAACTGACGCCCAGGGCCTGGCCGGCAAGATCGACCTCATCAGCTTGGGTCTGGCGCTGGTGCTCGGCACGGCGGGCCTGCCGCACATCCTCATCCGCTTCTACACCGTCCCCACCGCCAAGGACGCCCGCAAGTCGGTTCTGTGGGGCATCGGCATCATCGGCACGTTCTACCTGCTGACCCTCGTCCTCGGCTTCGGCGCGGCGGCCCTGGTCGGCAAGGACGCCATCGTGGCGGGCGACAAGGCGGGCAACACCGCGGCGCCCCTGCTGGCCCAGGCCGTCGGCCAGGACATCTTCGGCGATGTCGGCGGCACGCTCCTGCTGGCGCTCATCGGGGCCGTGGCCTTCGCCACGATCCTGGCCGTGGTCGCCGGCCTCACCCTCGCCTCCTCCTCCAGCTTCTCCCACGACCTGTACGCGCACGTCTTCAAGCGCGGCAATGCGACGGAGCGGCAGGAGGTCGTGGTGGCCCGCATCTCCGCGCTGGTCATCGGCGCCGTCGCGATCGGCCTGGGCATCCTCGCCCAGGGTCAGAACGTGGCGTTCCTGGTGGCGCTGGCGTTCGCTGTGGCGGCCTCGGGCAACCTGCCCGCGATCCTCTACAGCCTGTTCTGGAAGCGGTTCAACACGGCGGGCGCCGTGTCGGCGATCTACGGTGGCCTCGTCTCCGCCCTCGTGCTGGTGATCTTCTCGCCGGTGGTGTCCGGCGGCGAGACGGCGCTCTTCAAGACGGCCGACTTCGCCTGGTTCCCGCTGAGCAACCCCGGCATCCTGTCGATCCCGATCGGCTTCCTGTGCGGCTACCTCGGCACGATCATGAGCAAGGAGTTCAACGCCTCCAAGTACGCCGAGATCGAGGTCCGCTCCCTGACCGGCGTCGGCGCGGAGAAGGCCGTACAACACTGAGTCCCTGCCCCCCATCGAGGCGCCGCCTGCCCTGAGGCGCCTCCCCGCCGAAGGCGTCCCACCCCCCGCCCGGGGCGTCTTCCGCGCCGAGGGCCCGGCCTCCTCGCGAGGCCGGGCCCTTCTTCTGCCCGGATGTGCGTTGTGCGCGGCTACCTCCACTGGTCGCTGATGGACAACTTCGAATGGGCGCTGGGCTACCGGCCCAGGTTCGGGCTGGTCCACGTCGACTACGGGACCGGCGTCCGGACCATCAAGGTTTCCGGGCGATACTACGCACAGCTCATCGCCGGGGGCGGCAGCGCTCCCGACCTGCCCAGGATCGAGGCATTCGGCTAACACATGCGCATCACCACCACCGACCAGGCCTATCACCTGGACAGCGGGCACTACCGGCTGACCGTCTCCCGTACCGACCCCAGCGCCGAGTTGGAAGGCTGGATGACGCTCAGCCTCCTCGCCTCCGTCGGCACCGCGAGCGGGCGCGACGAGACGTACGAGACGCTTCCGCCCGTGCTCGTCGAGCGCGGCAACGTGGCGATCTTCGACATTCCGCAGCGCACGACCGCGTGGGAGTCGAAGACCGTCCGGCTGACCTGCACCCCCGAGACGATCGCGCTGGAGGTGCGGGTCGAGGGCGACGGCGTGCTCGGCGACGTGACGCTGATGGGCGGGCGGGCCGTGCTGAACAGCCGCGCGGCCGGCACGTTCCGCAGCGGGCTGCACGCCCGCGGCGTCTTCAATCCCACCCCCACCCACCCCGTGCAGGTCGTGCGGCCGGTGTCCGTGCCGCTCGCGCTCACCGTGATCGGCGACGCCTCGCCGGGCCGGCTGCACGCCGTCTTCTCACCGCCGCCGCTGGTCCTCGCCTTCACCAAGGAGGAGCAGGACGGCGCCACCGCCGTGCCGGACGGGCCGTGGCTGGGGGCTTCGGTACGCGCCGGGATCGCCGATCTGACCTTCACGGAGCTCGCGTACGAGCCGCTGGACGGCGGGATGATGCTCCGCTTCGACTACGAGTGCCACACGGTGGTGCGAGGCTCGTGGACGTCGCCGGCGGTCGTGTTCCGTACCGCGTCCTCTCCGTGGGAGGCGATCGCACACCACCGCGACGACCTGGTCGCGCACGGTATGGCGCCCGCCGGGCCGGTCCACGAGCAGCACGCGTGGTGGAGCGAGCCGATCTTCTGCGGCTGGGGCGCCCAGTGCGCCGGAGCTCGCAGGGCCGACGGCCGGTCACCGGTGGAGCTGTCCCGGCAGGACCTCTACGACGAGTGGCTGGCCAGGCTCGAACGCCACGGCGTCGTGCCGGGGACCGTCGTCATCGACGACCGCTGGCAGCTGACGTACGGGGACATGGAGCCCGACCCGGCGAAATGGCCCGCGTTGCGCGAGTGGATCGCGGACAGGCACGCGCGTGGGCAGCGGGTGCTCCTGTGGTGGCGGGCCTGGTCGTCCGACGGGCTGCCGGCCGAGGAATGTGTGCTCGACGCCGGCGGACGGGCCGTGGCCGCCGACCCGTCGAACCCTGCCTACCGGCTCCGCGTCCAGCAGATCATGGAGCGGCTGCTCGGCGACCTCGGGGCGGACGGATTCAAGATCGACTTCACGCAGTGGTTCCCCAGCGGGTCACACCTGAAGTCGTACGGCTCGACCTGGGGCCTGGCGCTCCTGCACGAGCTGCTCGCCACCATGTACGACGCCGCCAAACGCGTCAAACCCGACGCCCTCATGGTCACCCACACGCCGCATCCCGCGTTCGGCGACGTCACCGACATGGTCCGGCTCAACGACGTGCTGGAGCTCGACGCCCGCGGCGAGCCCGTGCCGGCCGTCGACCAGCTCCGCTTCCGCCACGCGGTCGCCGCCCACGCCATGCCCGGCCACCTGATCGACACCGACCAGTGGCCGATGCCCAGCAGGGCGGATTGGCTGGCCTACGCCGAGGCTCAGCCCTCGCTCGGCGTGCCCACGCTGTACTACGCGGAGTCCATCGACAACTCCCTGGAGCAGATCAGCGGCGCGGACCTCGAGCTGGTGGCGATGTGGTGGCGGCGGCGATGAGGCAGGCGGAGATTGTGGGAACGATACCGGATAGGATCGCGCCTCGTGAGCAGTGATGTGACCGAAGTTGTGCCGGGGGTGTTCCGCATAGCGGACACCTGCCACGTTTACGTCGTGGCGGCCCCCGCACAGGCGGGGGAGGAGCGCACCGGGATCGCGATCGACTTCGGTTCCGGCCGCGTGCTCGACCTCCTCGCCGAGATGGGGATCGACCGCCTCACCGACGTCCTGATGACCCACCACCACCGCGACCAGGCCCAGGGCCTGGCCAGGGCGGTCGGCGCAGGCATTCCCATCCACGTGCCGCCGGTGGAGCTCGACCTGTTCGAGAAGGTCGGCGAGATGTGGTCGGGGCGGCAGATCAGCAACGACTACGACCTGCGCGACGACCGGTTCTCGCTGCTCGACCCGGTGCCTGTGGCCGGCGTCGTGCCCGAATACCGGACGGCCACATACGGCGGCGTGCAGGTAAGGGTTCTGCCCACCCCAGGGCACACCCCCGGCTCCGTGACCTACGTCGTCGGCAAGGCCGCCTTCACCGGCGACCTCATCTACGCCCCCGGCAAGGTGTGGTCGCTGGCCGCGACCCAGTGGTCGTACACCGAGAACGAGGGTCCGGCCATGGTCATCCTGAGCTGCGAGCTCCTCCAGCGGGAGGAGCTCGAGGTGTTACTGCCGTCGCACGGCGAGCCGATGATCGACCCGGACGACGCACTCCAGCAGCTCTCCCAGTCCATGCAGCGGTACGTGAACTTCCGCCGCCCCCACCCCTGGGACGTGCGCGGGCTCCTCCACAACCCGTTCGTCGAGGTGACCTCCCACCTGCTGATGAACAAGAGCGCCAATTCCCACAGCTACGTGCTGCTGTCGGAGTCCGGCGCCGCCATGATCTTCGACTTCGGCTACGACATGTCCACCGGTCTGGTGCACAACACCTCACGCGCGGCCCGCCGCCCCTGGCTGGCCTCGCTCCCCGCCCTCCGCGAGCACTACGGCGTCACCAGCATCGAGGTCGCCCTGCCCACCCACTACCACGACGACCACGTGGCCGGCATGCCGCTGCTGCGCGACGTCGAGGGCACGGAGATCTGGACACCGTCCCACATGGCCCCCATCCTGGCCGCCCCGCTCCACCACGATCTGCCGTGCCAATGGTTCGACCCCATTCCCTCCGACCGGGTGCTCGAGCTGGGGGAGACCGTGCGGTGGCGGGAGTACGAGATCACGGTGCACGACCTGCCGGGGCACACGTTGTTCGCGGCGGCGTACGAGTTCCAGGTGGACGGCCATCGCGTCTTGGTGACCGGTGACCAGCAGGACGGCATGGGCATTCCGGGCGAACGCCAGGAGAGCCTGAATTTCCAGTACAAGAACAGGTTTCAGATCGAGGACTACCGCAAGAGCGCCGCGCTCTACCGGCGCCTGCGCCCCGACCTCATGGTCAGCGGCCACTGGCGCCCGCGCTGGGTGGACGACGACTACCTGCACATGCTCACCGAGCGCGGTGAGGAACTCGTCGCCCTGCACTACGACCTGCTCCCGCTGGACCGGCTCGACCTGGGGGCGGACGGGGTGCTGTGCCGCCTGACGCCCTACTACGCGAGCGTCCCCGCGGGCGGCGAGCTGGTGCTCACGGCCACCGTGCGCAACCCGTTCCCCGAGAAGGTCGTGGTCACCATCGAGCCCGTCGTTCCCGCAGGCTGGGAGCGGGAACAAGGGCCGCTGACGCTAAGGCTGCCCGGTGGGGGTATGGAGCAGGTGCATCTCCGTCTCGGCGCCGACGTCGTGCCGCGACGCCGCGTTCGCCTGGCAGTCGACTTGACCATCGGCGATCTGCGTCTCGGGCAGCACGCCGAGGCACTGGTCGACGTGGTCGGGGAAGGGCATCGATGACCATAGAGCGGCGTACCCCCCTCAGCCGTTCCCGGCGGCCCACGATCAAGGACGTCGCCGAGGCCGCCGGCGTCTCCCGCTCCACCGTCTCCCGCGCGCTGACCGGCCGCGGGTACGCCGCCAGCGACGTGCGCGAGCGGGTCCTGCGCGCGGCCGCCGAGCTCGGGTACGTGCCCGACGTCATGGCCCGCACGCTCAAGCAGCAGGTCAGCAGGTCAGTCGGGGTCCTGGTGAGCGACCTGCGCAACCCGTTCTACGCGGAGCTGGCGGCCGGGGCCAGCAGGGAGGCCAGGCAGCGCGGCTACACGATGGTGCTGGCGGACACGAGCCTGTCGGCCGAGGCGGAGAGCGAGGCCGCCGAGGCGCTCGTCGCGCTCAGGGTGGCCGGGGTGGTCGTGACGCCCAACTCCTCGGCCGTGTCCACCTACCTCGCCTCCCACCACATCCCGGTGGTGGAGGTGGACCGGCAGTTCGCGGCCGGTTCGACGGACGGGGTCGTGGTCGGCAACCGTGTCGGCGCCCGTACGGCCACCGCGCACCTGGTCGGGCTTGGGCACCGCAGGATCGCCCTGTTCATCGACGAGACAGACTGGACCACCGGCTACGAGCGTTACCAGGGTTACCTGGAGGCGCTGGGGGCCGGCGGCATCAAGGTGGATCCCGACCTGGTCGTCTCGTCGGGCTGGGACGTGGCCGACTCCCGGCGCCGGGCGCTCGACATGTTGCGCGGGCCCGACCGGCCGACCGCGGTCTTCGCCGCCAACAACGTGCTCGCCGAGGGGGTCTGGCGGGCCATCCGCGAGCTGGGGCTGAGGGTGCCGGACGACGTCAGCCTGGTCGCCTTCGACGACGCGCCCTGGATGAGCATGGTGTCGCCCATGGTCACCGCAGTCTCGCAGGACACGTTCAGCCTGGGGGCGACGGCGATACGCCGGCTGGACGAGCGGATCGAGATGCCGGATGCGGACTCTGTCACGACTGTGCTCACCGTGCACCTCGTGTCCCGCGAATCCACTGCGTCACCGCCCAAAATCTGACATTTCCCCCATCTCGTGCGTTGACCGGCAGGATAGGTCGCCCTAGGATCCGCTGTGGGAACGATGTCACATCCCCTAACGCGACACCTGTTCCCGTCGGAGGCCCCCATGGAGCACGTTCTTCCCCCCGTGCTGTCGCTGGACATCGGCGGCACGAAGCTGGCCGCCGGCGTGGTCACCGGCGATGGCCTGATCCACGGCTGGCAGGTCGCACCCACCCGCAGGGAGGAGGGGCACCGCCGGGTCCTGGACAGGCTGTTCGACCTGGGCAGGAAGGCGATCGCCGAGGCCGGGCTGCCCGAGGTGGCCGCCGTCGGCATCTCCTGCGGAGGGCCGCTGGACGCCTCGACCGGCGTGCTGGAGTGCCCGCCGCACCTGCCCGGATGGATCGACGTGCCGGTGGGCGCGATGGCGGCGGAGGCGTTCGGCGTGCCGTCCGCCCTTGAGAACGATGCCACCGCTGCCGCGCTCGGCGAATTCCGGTACGGCGCGGGCCGCGGCACCAGCACCATGCTCTACCTGACCATCTCGACAGGCGTCGGCGGCGGCTCCGTCATCGGCGGCCGGCTGCACCGCGGCGCGGCCGGCAACGGGGGCGAGCTCGGGCACGTGATGGTGCGGCCGGGCGGGCGCAGGTGCACGTGCGGGCGGCTGGGCTGCCTGGAGGCGTACGCGTCTGGGACGGCCATCGCCGAGCGTGCGCGTGAGGCGCTGGCCTCGGGGCGGCCGTCTTCCCTGTCCGGCGTCGGGCAACCGACGGCCGAGGACGTGTCCCGCGCCGCCGAGGCGGGGGATCCGCTCGCGGGCGAGATCTGGGACGAGACCACATGGGCGCTGGGCAGCGCGATCATCGACCTGGTGAACGCGTTCGAGCCCGAGCTTGTCGTCCTCGGCGGCGGTGTCACCCGGTCCGGTGCACGGCTCGTCGAACCCGTCGCCGCCGCCGTCGCCAGGGACGCCATGCCGCCTGCGGCCCGGAGCGTGCGCATCGAGCTGGCGCGGCTCGGTGCGGGCGTGTGCGTCGTGGGGGCCGGCGCCGTCGCACATGATCTCGTCTCAGGGAAGACCCATGCCTGACCAGCCGACTCCACGACCCGCCGCCGCAGAACCGACCCGGACGCACGGGCCGGGGTCCTTTGAGAGGATTGGGGGACAGGTGAGGCGTCCCGCGCGCACGGGCCCGAGTCCTTTTGGGGGTCCGGGCGGGGAGGTGCGCACCGTGCGTGAGGCATCGGGCGAGCTGCCGGCGGTGCTCGCGGCCCATGTGGAAGGACATCTCGCCGCCGCGCGGCGCATGACGGCGCTGATCCCGGACGTCGAAGCCGCCGCGGACCTGATCATCGAGACGTTCGCGCACGGCGGCACCCTCTACACGATGGGCAACGGCGGCAGCGCGGCCGACGCCCAGCACCTCACCGGCGAGCTGATCGGCCACTACAAACGCGACCGCCGCCCGCTGCCCACGGTGACGCTCACGACCGACGCCACCGTCATGACGTGCATCGCCAACGACTACGCCTACGAGGACGTGTTCGCCCGTCAGGTCCAGGCGCTGGCCCGCCCGGGCGACGTGGTGGCCGCGTTCACCACCAGCGGCAACTCGCCCAATGTCGTCAGTGCGCTCAAGGCCGCCCGGAGCAAGGGCGCGGTGACGGTACTGTTCGGCGGCAAAGATGGAGGTGCCGCCGCCGAGCACGCCGACCACCTCCTCCTCGCCCCCTCCTCCGAGACGCCGCGCATCCAGGAGATCCACACACTGATGCTGCACATGATCAGCGAGAAGGTCGACGCTTGGGCGGCCGCATGACCAGGCGCCCCGCCCCCATGGCCAACGCACCCTCCGGCGCCCAGCCGCCCGGCCTGCCGCGTGCCCCCCGCCCGGCGGCCACCCCCGACCGCACCCTGCACATGATCGGCAACGCCCACCTCGACCCGGTGTGGCTCTGGCCCTGGCAGGAGGGCTACCAGGAGGCCCGCGCGACGTTCTGGTCGGCGATCCACCGCATGGACGAGTACCCGGACTTCGTCTTCACCTGCGACCAGGTCATTCTCCTGTCTTGGGTGGAGGAGTCGGACCCGGAGTTGTTCGCCAGGATCCAGGAGAAGGTGGCCGAGGGCCGCTGGGTCATGGCCGGCGGCTGGTGGGTGGAGCCCGACTGCAACATGCCCTCCGGCGAGTCGTTCGTCCGCCAGGGCCTGTACGGCCAGCGCTACCTGAAGGAGAAGTTCGGGATCACCGCGACGGTCGGCATGAACGTGGACCCGTTCGGCCACAACGCCATGCTGCCCGCGATCCTCCGCGGCCAGGGCATGGACTCCTACTGCTTCCTGCGCCCGGGACCGCACGAGAGCGAGCTGCCCGGCACGATGTTCTGGTGGGAGAGCCGCGACGGCAGCCGCGTGCTGGCGTACCGGATCCCGTTTGAATACTGCAGCCCGCCCGGCGAGGTCGCGGGACAGACAGAGAAGGCCCTGGGCCAGCTCGACCGCTCGCTCGGCGACCTGATGATCTTCTACGGGGTGGGCAACCACGGCGGCGGCCCCACCAAGGCCAACATCGAGTCCATCCACCGCTACGACCGGATGGGCACGTTCGGCGAGCTGACGATGTCCTCGCCGCGCCGCTACTTCGACGAGATGGCCAAGCGCCTCGGCGAGCGCGGCCTGGCCGAGCTGCCGGTGTGGCGCGACGACCTGCAGCATCACGCGGCCGGCTGCTACTCCTCGCACTCCGGCGTCAAGGCCTGGCAGCGCCGGGCCCAGGCTGCGGTGCTGTCGGCCGAGCGCTGGGCCGCGGTCGCCGGCCACGACGCGCGCGCGGAGCTGGAGCGCGCCTGGAAGCAGGTGCTGTTCAACCAGTTCCACGACGTGCTGCCGGGCTCGGCCATCGAGCCCGCCTACGACGACGCCCGCGACCAGCTGGGCGAGGCCGTCGCGATCGCCAAGCGGATCATCACCAGGGCCCACAACGTGATCGCCCGCGACATCCGCATCCCGCAGGAGGACGGCACCCAGCCGGTGGTCGTCTTCAACCCGCACCCGTGGCCGGTCACGACCCGGGTCGAGATGCAGTACGGGCTCGCGCCGACGGGCGTGCAGGTCGTGGACGCCGACGGCGCCGACGTGCCCTGCCAGCGCATCCAGTCGGTCGCCACCACCGACGACAAAGGGCGCGGCGCCACGGTCTTCCAGGCCGAGCTGCCCCCACTGGGCTACCGCCTCTACCGCCTGCGCCAGGGCGCCGCGACGGCCCCGAGCGGACTGTCGTGCAGCGAGCACCACATCGAGAACGACGTGCTGCGCCTGGAGCTCGACCCCGCCACCGGCTGGCTGTCGAGCCTGCTCGACAAGCGCACCGGCGTCGACCTGGTGTCCGGCGCGGCCGGCCAGCACACGGTGATCTGCGAGGACCCGACCGACACCTGGGGGCACCGCGTCATCTCCTACGACTGGCCGGGCGAGGCGATGGCGACCACGAACATCGTGCTGCGCGAGCACGGCCCACTGCGTGCCTGCATCCGGGTCGAGCGGGAATGGGGCCGCTCGACGATGGTCGAGGAGTTCATCCTGGGCGCCGGTGCAGACGACGCGGTCGAGGTGCGGGTCACGCTGGACTGGCGCGAGCAGGCCCACCTGATGAAGCTGCGTTTCCCGGTCGCGCTGGAATCGCCGGCCGCCACCTACGAGATCCCGTTCGGGCACTTGAGCAGGCCACTCGACGGGGCCGAGGAACCGGCGCAGTCGTGGGTGGATCTGTCGGGGCCCGGCGCCGGGCTCGCCGTCGTGAACAACGCCAAGCACGGCTACGACGTCTCACCGGCCGGCCCCGGCCGCAGCCCCAGTATCGGCATCACCGCGGTGCGCAGCCCGGTCTACGCCTGGCACGACCCGCGGCTGCTCGACCCCGAGGGCTACTACTCCTACCAGGACCAGGGGACGCAGCGGTTCACTTACCTGCTGGTGCCGCACGCCGGCGACTGGCGGGCCGCCGGGCTCGCGCGGCGGGCCGCGCTGCTCGGCTCCCCGGTGCGTGCCATGCTGGAGAGCTTCCACGACGGCGCACTGCCGGCCGCCCGCGCCTACCTGGACGACGACGGTGGCCAGATCATGGTGACCGCGGTCAAGTCGCACGAGGACACGCCGCGCGACCTCGTCGTCCGCGCCGTCGAGAGCACCGGGCGGGCCGGCGTGGCCACCTTGCGCATCCCCCTGGCCGGGATCAGGCTGACGGCGGACTTCGGGCCGAGCCAGATCCGTACGTTCCGGATCCCGCTCGAGGATCCGCTCTCCGCCGTCGAGACCGACCTCGTCGAGCTGACCACCCGCAAGGGCGCGTTCACGGTTGAAGCATGGTGACGATCGCCGACCCCGACGGCGGCGAGCTGGTCGTCGAGGTGCCCAAGCCGTGCACGGTGGCGTGGCGGTGGGGTGAGCGGCTGCCGACGGGCCGCCGCGAGCTACGCCTCACCATCCGCTACGACGGGGCCGCGCCTGCCGCGGGATGGGTACGCGTCAGCAGGTCGGTGCCCGCCGCCGGCCCGTGGTGGCTGATCCCCGGTCTGTTCTACGGAGAGAACCGGCCCGCGGCCTGCGAGCGGGTGTTCCCCCGCTTCGAGGCGGGCGCCGACCGGCCGCAGGAGATGGTCTCGTCGCGGTGGGGCTTCCGCGCCGACCGTGCGGCCACCCCTGCCGTCATGGCCTGGGGCGACGCCTCCGGCATCGCGCTGATAGCGGATGAGGAGTCGCCGCTCGGCACGACCGGTCTGGCCATCGAGCACGCGGCCGGCCGGGCCACTGTCTCGCTGCTGTTCCCGTACCAGGAATATCCGATCACGTACTACGGCTCGGCGCTGCCGCTGCCCGCCCAGGCCGCCACCCACGTCTGGCAACCCGGCGAGGAGCACGAGCTTACGCTGGCCACGTGCGTGCTGCCCGCCGACCGGCACGCGTACGCGGCGCTGCTGCGCGAGGACCGCGAGCTGCGCCTGTCCGGCGCGCCCATCGGCGCTTGGGAGGACGTCGAGTCGGCGGCCGGCATCGCGGCCGACGGGCTGTACCGCTGGCACTACGACCCTGACCCGGGCGTGCTGCTGGAGACGGTCGGCTTCGACCGGGAGGTGAGCGGCACCAACGGTGAGCGGGTGGACCGGCAGGCCATGCACGTCGGCTGGGTGAGCGGCATCCCGTGGGCGGCGGCGCTCCTCGCGCACGGGCTGCGGAGGGGACGGCCCGAGCACGTGGACGCCGCCGCCCGGGTCATCGGCTTCATCTGCGCCAACCTGTCGCCGTCCGGCACCTTCTGGGGCACCTGGTACCGCCACGCCGGCTGGTCGCAGAGCTGGACCCCGGTCAAGGACGCCCTGCACGCCCGCACGCTGGGCGAGGCGACGCTGTTCCTGCTCCGCGCGCTGCGGCTGCGGCCGGATCCCGGGTGGCTGGCCGCCGCCCGCTCCAACCTGGACGCGATGGTCGCCCGCCAGCGCGCCGACGGCAACCTCGGCAGCCTGCACCACGCCGCCACCGGCGAGGTGCTGTCCTGGTCGGGGGCCTCCGGCCTGACCTGGGTGGCCGCCCTGGCCGAGGCGGGTGAGGACCGTTACCTGCGGGCCGCCGAGCGCGCGGGGGAGTACTACGCGTCGTTCGTCGACGACGAGTTCCTCTACGGCGCGCCCGAGGACGTGGACCTCGCCCCGACTTCGGAGGACGGCTACGCGGCCGTGATCGCGTACATGGCGCTGCACCGCCGCACGGGTGCGCGCCGCTGGCTCGACCTGGCCCGCCGCGCCGCCGACTGGATGCTCACCTTCCGCTACTCCTACAACGTGCGCTTCCCGCCGCGCAGCCCGCTCGGCGTGTACGGCTTCGCCACCCGCGGCGCCGACCAGGCGTCCCCGTCGAACCAGCACGTCCACGCGTACGGGCTGGTGTGCACGGCGGAGCTGATCGAGCTGTCGCAGACGCTGGGCGATCCGCACTACGCGGAGCGGGCGCACGAGACCCTGGAGTGCTTCCGCCAGCTGCTCCCCGCCGCCGACGGCGACGTCAACGCCTACCGCGGCATGATCACCGAGCGCTACTACCAGACGGACTGCTTCCAGCCGAAGGGCATGTACCTGACGCTGTCGCACGCCTGGAGCGCGGGAGTGCTCCTGCTGGCCTGCGAGCAGGTGCTGGCCCGAGAACGGGTGCCCCTGGGTCAGGACTCCAGGTAACGCAGGACGGCGAGCACCCGGCGGTGGTCCTCGGGCGAAGGGGGCAGGCCGAGCTTGGCGAAGATCTGCGTGACGTGCTTCTCCACGGAGCCGTACGACAGGAACAGGGCGGAGGCGATCGCGGTGTTGGAGCGGCCCTCCGCCATCAGGGCCAGGACCTCGCGTTCGCGGTCGGTGAGCGTGCCCAGGACGGCGCCGCGCCGGCTCATGATCCGGGTCACCACTTCTGGATCGAGTACGGCCTGCCCGGCCGCGATCCTGTCGAGCGCGGCCACGAATTCGCTCACCTCCGACACCCGGTCCTTCAGCAGGTAGCCCACCCCACGCGAGCCGTCGGCGAGCAACTGGGCGGCGTAGCGCGTCTCGATGTGCTGCGAGAACACCAACACGCCCAGGCCCGGATGCTCGCGGCGCAGCCGGATCGCGGCACGCAGGCCCTCGTCGGTGTGGGTGGGCGGCATGCGGATGTCCACCACGGCCACGTCGGGGCCGTGCGCGGCGACGGCGGCGCACAACGACTCGGCGTCGCCCACGGCGGCGGCGACCTCGTGGCCCCGGGTGGTCAGCAGGAGCGACAGCCCGTCCCGGATCACGGCGGCGTCCTCGGCGATGACGATGCGCATGCGGCCCCTCAGGTGTGTGCGGGCAGGTCCACGGAGACCACCGTGGGCCCGCCAGGCGGACTGTGGATCTCCAGCGTCCCGTCGACGACCCGTACGCGGTCGGCCAGGCCGCGCAGCCCTGTGCCGAGGCCCATCGCCGCACCGCCGGCGCCGTCGTCGCGGACGCGCAGCCGCAACCGGCGGTCACGCTCCTTGAGCTCGATCCCGGCCCGCCGGGCGCCGCTGTGCCGGGCGGCGTTGGTCAGCAGCTCCGCCGCGCAGAAGTAGGCGATGGTCTCGACCGCCGGCGACGGCCGTCCGGGCAGGTCGACGTGGAGGTCCACGGGCAGGGCACTGCCGGCGGCGAGCGTGGCCAGCGCCGGCTCCAGCCCCTGGTCCAGGGCGGCCGGATGGATGCCGGTCACGAGGTCGCGCAGCTCGGCGAGGGCCTGCTTGGCGTTGCCGTGCGCGACGTCGACCAGGTCGCGCGCACGGCCGAGCCGCTCGCCGTGGCCCGCTTCGGCCAGCTCCTCCTTCACCATGCTGAGGCTCATCGCCAGGGCCACCAGCCGGGCCTGCGTCCCGTCGTGCAGGTCGCGTTCGATCCTGCGAACGATGGCGGCAGCGTCCTCCACGGCCTGCGCGCGGGTCGCCTCCAGCTCGCGGATCCGCGCCGACGTCTCGGTCTGCCCGAGCAGCCTCCGTACGAGCAGTCGTTCAGGGGCGAGCGCGGCGCGTACCGCGCGGGGGGCGAGGAGCAGGGGGGCCACGCAGGCGAGGATCGCGGCGGGCGGCTTGACCAGCAGATAGACGACCGCCCGCCACGCGGCGGCGTCACCGAGAGCCGACCCGATCCACCCCATCAGGCCGGGGCGGGGACGGAACGGCGGCGGCGCGGCCACCTCCATCCGCAGCAACACGCGGGCCAGGCGACGCTCGACCGCAGCGAGCCCACGTGCCCCGAGCAGGCCGACGGCGAGCAGCGGCGCCCCAATCACCAACGCCGTCCAGAGTGCCGACATCAGCAGCACGACAACGTAGACCAGGCCCGCGGCTGCCATCGGGAGCGACAGCAGGGCGTACCCGATGGCGCGCGCGAGGGCCGCCGGCGGGTCGCGAGAGACACTCACCCTTCTCAGCCTGACGGACATCCGGCTTGCGTGCCTTTCCGGATGTCCGAATCGCAAACGGGGGCTGTTCCCGTGGTGTCCAGCCGCGCGCCCCGCAAGCGTAGATCTGGACGGAACCAACGAGAAGGAGGATTCAGACATGCGTGGCATGGCACGCTCGCTGGCCGCCGGGCTGGCGACGGCGGCGCTGGCCGGATTGGTCCCGCCGACGGCTTCGGCGGCGGCCGACGGCGAGTCGATCGAGTGGAAGAGGTGTGCGGGCGAGAACGTCCCCGAGGGCATGCAGTGCGCCACCATCACCGTCCCGCTGGACTGGGCCGACCCAGGCGGGAAGAAGATCACGCTGGACCTGGCGCGGTTCCCGGCTACCGATCCCGGCCGCCGGATCGGGAGCGTGCTGCACGTCCCCGGCGGGCCGGGCGGCAAGGGGATAGAGGACCTGAAGAGGTTCGCACCTGACATGGCCGGTCTACGGCAACGCTTCGACCTCGTCGCCTCGAACCCCCGCAACACGGACCTGGGCGCCAAGCTGCCCGAGGTCTGCGCACGGCCCGCGGTTGCGCACCTGGTCGAGCCGCATAGCCGCGCCGAGTACGACGCCCAGGCCGCCGCGTTCGCCAAGGCGATGCGCGAATGCCACGACCAGGACCGTAGCGGGCTGTACACCAGGCTGGACTCACTCTCCGTGGCCAGGGACATGGAGGCGATCCGGGCCGCGCTGGGGGAGCGGCGGCTGAGCTTCATGGCAGAGTCCTACGGCGGTGTCCCCGCGACCGCATACATGCGGCTGTTCCCGCATCGCATCCGTGCGATGTACCTCGATGGGGTGATCAACCAGCCCGACGGGTGGAGCGACCAATGGCTGCTGGCCTACCCCGAGACAGAGCGGTCCCTCACTCGCTTCACAACCTGGTGCCAGGCCACCGCCGCCTGCGCGCTGCGTGGGGAGGACGCCGGGAAGGTCTGGCGCGCGCTGACCGAGCGGGCGGACCGCACGCCGATCCCGGTCACCTCCCAGCAGTTCGGCAAGGGGAAGCTGACCGGCTCCTACCTGAGGTGGTTCGGCTTCGCCAGCGATCCTGGGCCGGGACACACGCGGTGGGTGGCCTTCGCCGAGGCGGTGGACAAGGCCAGACGCGGCGACGGTTCCGGGTTCGCGGACACCGCCCTGGGTAATGCCCGCGTCTGGTCGATGCCTTACAACCTGGGCATGACATGTGGCGATGGCAGGGGATACCGAACCTATGCCGAATACCGTAAAGAACGGGACCGGGCGCGGGAGATCTCACCGAGCTTCGGTGGCGGCGTCTTCGACCTCCTGAGCTGCTCGGGCTGGCCGTTCTCGATCCCCTACCCGTCCCGGCCCCTGCCCATTGCCGGCCTCCCGCCGATGCTGGGCGCGGGCACCTGGACCGACTACCCGTGGACCGAGAGCCTGGTGCGGCGCGTCCCCGGCTCGGCCGCGATCCGGTACGAGGGCCCGGGGCACGTGCTCTACCTGTCCAGGAACCGGTGTGCGATCGAGCACGCCACGCGTTACCTCATCGACCTCACGCTGCCGCGGCCCGGCACCGTCTGCCTGCCCGAGCAAGATTAGGCGGGCACGTCCTTGATGAAGGCGATCCCGTCGTTCTCACCGAGGTTGGGCCGGGTCCAGCGCGAAGTATCCGTAGTTGGCCGCCACGTCGGTTCGCGGGACCGGAGCGCCTGGTGCGGCATGGCGCCGAGCGCCGAGGCCAGGAAGGCGTACTGGTCGCCCAGGCGGGCGCTGACGATCGCGCCGGCGCTCCACCATTCCAGCGCCATGTCTGCCAGCTGCCAGGTGCTCTTCTCCCGCTGCAGATGGCGGTTGTGGGCGTAGACCAGCGTTGGCCGTACTCGGAGCCGGCCTGGAGGTTGCCGGCCATCATCCCGTCGCGCAGGCTCATCAGCCGCCAAACCCGGGTGGGCGTCCATGGCCGCCGCGGGATTGCTCCATCGGTCGCCGGCCCCGATCGGGCGGTCCAGGTCGCCTGCGGTGCAGGGGAGCAGGCCCGCGTCCAACCAGGCCGCCAGATAGCCGTGCAGCGCGGTCAGCGCCTGCCGGGGACCGGCCGCCCAGGTCATCTCCAGGCGGCCGTCGAACCCGAAGAAGCCCAGCCGCTCCGAGGCCGGCCGGTCCTCAGCCCTCGTGCTCGACGAGATGCCGGAAGCTCTCGTTCCGCAGCTCGGGAAGCGCCTCCTCGCCGTGCGTGGCCTCGCCGAGCCCGAGCAGGTGAGGCCGCGCGGGCAGGGGCCTGCAGGAGACTCGTGACGGCGGCGACGCCCTCGCCGTCGAGGGAATAGGCGGCGTTGTGGACGAGCAGGCCTGTTCTCTTCGATGAAGATATGCCTTCTACGGTATCATTGAACATTCCCTGTAAACTTTCGCGCGACACCCGCCGCTCCGGTGGGATCTACCTTCAATACGGTGACACATCCCATGGCATCCGGTGAGCGGCTGAGGCCGGTGGACCTGGCCCGCGAGCACGGCTTGTCCACCCAGGCGATCAGGAACTACGAGCAGGCAGGCATCCTCCCGGGCGCCGGTCGCACGCCCCACGGCTATCGCACCTACACCCCGCGGCACGCGCAAGCCCTCCGCGCGTTCCTCGCCCTGGTGCCCGCCCACGGCCACCAGACCGCGACCTCGATCATGCAGGCGGTGAACCGGGGCGCGGTCGAGGACGCGCTGAAGATCATCGACGAGAGCCACGCCCAGCTCCTCGACGACCGCCGGACTCTCTTGGCCGTGGAGACCGCGCTGCGCGACCTGACGCCCGCCGCCCCTCCCGGGCCGGGCGTCACGTTCATCGGGCCGCTGGCCAGGAAGCTCGGGATCCGGCCCGCGACGCTGCGCAAATGGGAGCAGGCCGGGCTGGTGCGGCCACGACGTGACTCGCAGACCGGCTACCGGGTCTACACCGCGGCCGACGTACGCGACGCCCAGCTCGCGCACCAGCTCAGACGCGGCGGCTACCTGCTGGAGCAGATCGCGCCCCTGATCGAGCAGGTACGCGCGGCCGGCGGGCTGGCGCCGCTGGAGGACGCCCTGCGGGACTGGCGCGGCCGGCTGTCCGCCCGCGGGCGCGCGATGCTGACCGGCGCCGCCGAACTCGACACCTACCTCCGCCGCATCGCCACATGACAGGCCCTAGAGTTCCGGGTGTGATGAGGGATCTGTCCGGCAAGGTGTGCGTGGTGACCGGCGCCTTTCGTCGTCCGGTCGTTGGGTTCCGCCATCGGCGCCCCGGGAGCGGGGCTGGACGGTGCAATGGTGCGCATGCCTGTCAGGCTGGATTGACACGAGCCCTCTGTCAATCCAGCCTGACAACGGTGTGCTCAGCTGCCGACCGGCTCCGCGCGCAGCTTCGCCGAGTGCTTCACCAGGGCGATCAGGACCTCCCTGCTCGAATCCCGTTTCCTGGCGTCGCACATGATGATGGGGACCGATGGGTCGAGTTGGAGCGCGAGACGCACCTCGTCCAGCTCGAACGTCGGCGCTCCCTCGAAACAGTTGACCGCCACCACGAACGGCGTGCTCCGCCGCTCGAAATAGTCCACCGACGGGAAACAGTCCGCCAGCCGCCGCGTGTCCGCCAGAATCACGGCGCCCAGCGAGCCCTCCGCCAGTTCGTCCCACACGAACCAGAACCGCTCCTGCCCAGGCGTGCCGAACAAATAGAGCACGTAGTCGTTGCCGAGGGTGATCCGGCCGAAGTCCATCGCCACCGTGGTGGTGCGCTTGGCCTCCACCGAGCTGAGGTCGTCCACGCCGACCCCGCGGTCGGTGAGCACCTCCTCCGTCCGCAGCGGCCGGGTCTCTGAGACCGCGCCGACCATCGTCGTCTTGCCCGCGCCGAACCCGCCGGCGACCAGGATCTTGATCGCCGTCGGCAGGCGCGGTCGGTCAGAGCGAGCGAAGACCATCGAGCACCGCCCTATACATCTTCATGTCACGCATGTCCACCTCGGATTGTGGTTCCTGGGCAGAGACGAGTTCGCGATCGAACAGATCCCCGAGCAGCACGCGGATCGTGCCGGCGGGGAGGTTGAGATACGCGGCGATCTCGGCGACGGACTTGGGCTCGCGGCAGATCTGGAGGATCCGCAGGTGCTCGGGGTCCAGCCCGGCGTCCGGGCCCGGCGGACCACCCACCGCCAGGGCCATGGAGATCAAGTCGAACCTGCCGTGCGCCGGCTGGGTCCGGCCCCGCGTCACGACGTAGGGCCGGACGATCTCCGGGTCGACCCAGTGCTCATCCATCGGACCGTCGGCGCCTGTCACCGGTCGCTCCTGGCGATGGCCTCGGCGTTGCGGGCGCCCGAGGTGAGGTATTGGCCCACCCGCGCGACCATCATGGCCATCTCGTACGCGATCAGCCCGATGTCGGCGTTCTGCGCGCACAACACCGCCAGACAGGCACGCTCGCCCGCCATGGTCACGATGAGGAACTGGTTCTTCCACTCCACGACCGTCTGCCGCACCGCGCCGCCGGAGATGTGCTCCGAGACGCCCTTGGCCAGGCTCTGAAGCCCGGAGGCCACGGCGGACAGATGCTCGCCGTCGGTGCGCTGCAACCCGGCCGACGAGGCCATCAGCAGGCCGTCGGAGGACAACACGATGGCGTGCTCGGCCTCCTTGACGCGGCCGACGAGGTCGTCCATCAGCCAGTTGAGGTCGGTGCCCGTGGTGGGGGTCATGGTGCCTCGCCTCCCTGCTGCTCATCCAGCATCTTGGCCGCCTGCGTCCGGCCAAGGCGGGTGCCTGACTGAAGAGATCCCATCATCGCCCGGATCTCCTCCGGCGAGCGCTCGTCATCGTCCTCCTCGAAGTCTGGCTGTGTGGGCGTGTCCTCCCGCAGCGCGGGCGCAAGGTTCGCCTGGGGCACGCGCAGCGGCAGCCCTGATGGTGTGAATTCGGCCACGGGCTGCTGCTCCGGTTCAGCTGGCGGCTCTGGTACTGGTTCGGGGGCCGGCTCGGGAACGGGTGCGGGGACCGGGCGGGCGGGCTTGAGCGTGCGCACGTTCTCCCCGGTGACGGGGCGCGCCACCTCCCCGGCGACGGGGCGGGCCATCTCCCCCGCGACGGGGCGGGGCACCGTGGCCACCGCGGTCGGCCGGCGCGGCAGCCGCTCCCCAGCGTCGCCGCGCTGAGGCGCCGGGCTGGGGTCGAGCTGGACGAGCTCCTGCGGCAACAGCACCACGACCGTGGTCCCGCCGTACGGCGACGCTTTGAGCACCACCTGGATGTCGTGCCGCCTGGCCAGCTGGCTGACCACGTAGAGGCCCAGGCGGGCGGTGCCGGTGATGCGGAACTCGGGCGGGTTCGCGATGCGCTCGTTCGCGGCCTCCAGGTCCTCGGGCTTCATGCCCAGGCCCCGGTCCTCGATCTCGACCACGTAGCCGTTGGCCACGAGCTGCCCGCTGACCTGCACGTTCGTGTACGGCGGTGAGAAGGACACGGCGTTCTCGATGAGCTCGGCCAGCAAGTGCACGACGTCACCGACGGCCCGGCCGATGAGCACGACCTCGCCCATCGGCAGGAGCGTGACCCGGGTGTAGTCCTCGACCTCGGCGAGCGCGCCGCGCACGACGTCGACCATGGGGACCGAGCGGCGCCAGGTGCGTGCGGGGGAGGAGCCGGAGAGCACGATGAGGTTCTCCGCGTTGCGCCGCATGCGGATGGCCAGGTGGTCCAGCCGGAAGAGCTCCTTCAGCTCCTCGGGGTCGGTCTCGCGGCGCTCCATCACGTCGAGCACGGTGAGCTGCCGGTGCACGAGGCCCTGCGTCCTGCGGGCCAGGCTGAGCAGAATGTCGCGGATGCCGCGGCGCAACTCCGCCTGCTCGGCCGCCACCATGATCGCCGTGCGCTGCACGGTGTTGAACGCCTGGCCCACCTGGCCGATCTCGTCGTCGCCGAACTGCAGCGGCGGCGCCTCGGCGGCCACGTCGACGTCCTCGCCCCGGCCGATCCTGCCGACCACGTCGGGCAAGCGCTTGTCGGACAGCTCGTGCGCGGCGTCACGCAGTTTCTGCAGCTGGGCGAAGAGCGCGCGAGCCGTAGTGATCGACAGGATGATCGAGGCGATGACCGCGATGAGCCCGAGACCACCGGCCAGGACCAGCCGGATGACGACGTTGACGGCGACCGGCACGGCCCTGTCGACCACGCGGTCTCCGCCGGCGAGCACCATGGTGTTGAAGTCGTTGAGGGCCCGCCCCGACACCGTCTTCCACTCCTCGGCCCCGAACCGAAGGGCGCCGATGGTCGGACTCTGCTCGGCGACCTGCCGTTCCAGGTTGGCGAGCTGGACGAACGACGGGCCCTTGACCAGCTTGTCGTAGGCGATCCGATCGGATTCGTGTAGCTCCGCTGCGGCCTGGTCGGCGACCATGTGCCAGGCACCCACGGTCTGGGTGAACTCGGCGTGCTCGGCAGGGGACAGCCGTCCTTCGGCGAGCACGCCGGTGAGCAGCGCGTCTTCCCTGCTGAGGACCTCCCGGGCCCGGCTCAGGGCGGACAGGGCGCGGATCTCCTTGGCGATGATCTTGTCGTCGAGAGTCGCCACTGCGCCGTAGAGGCTGTAGAACGGGTCGATGACGGCGGCGTAGGCGTCCATCGCCTGGACCCGGTTCAATCGTCCGGCTTCGAGGGCCTGCCGGGTCTGCTTGATCGAGTCGAGCCGGCGGAACACCTCGGCCAGCCGGCGGGCGCCCTCGTCGTCCATCGCCCAGTCGACGATGGTCCCGCCGGCCGACTCCCTGAATGCGGTGATCATGAGGTCCGTCTGCTTGTGCTGGCTTTCCAGCTCCCTGCGGGCGCGCGGCGTGGGGTCGCTCAGCTCGACGACCGAGAACCGGCGCTCCTTCTGCAGCTCCTCGAGGACCCGCACGCTGGGGTCGACTACGCTGGAGTTCAGCTGGGTCACCCACAGCAAGTTGACACCCTCGCGAAGAGTGACCCACGCGGCAAAGGCCCACAACGCCGCCAGGGAGAGCAGCAGAGCAGTGACTTTGGTCCGCAGTCGTGTATTGCGGAAGCCCATCTATACCCACCCTGTGAATGTCTATCGTGCGCCGGTCGCCCAAGAGCACACAGTGGCAACAGACCGTGTCGATCAAGGAACTGTAGCGCACGTCAAAGTACCTCACAACAACACCAAACACTTTGCACACAAATATCCGATTTTTGACAACATTGGTCAACAATGCTCAAAAATCGATATCCTGCGAACGTGAGCGACGCCGCTGCATACTTCTCCATTCGCAATGACCTCGTAGATCGCCTCCTAATGCGCTCGCACCAGTTGGCCGGCGTGCCGGAACAGGACCGGAGCGCCGTCCTGAACGCCGCGCTCGACGCCGTGCCTTTGGGGGAGCGCCTGCTGCGCCCCTACACCGCGTTGTTCGCCGACGGCGACAGCTCGGCCAGCCGGCTCGCCTTCAGCTGCTTGTCCGCCGCCGCCACGTTCCCGCGCGCGGGGCGGGACGAGATCGCCGACCTCGGGGCCTTGACCGCGATCCTGTTCGGCCTCGACGACCTCGCCGACAACGTCGCGGGCCATTCGTCCGGCAGTGACGTCGTCGAGCTCTTCGCCCGGCTCGCCGCCATCCTCGAAGGCGAGCCGGCGCCGGCCGATGCCACGGAGCTCGCGGGCCAGGCGCTGCACGCCTGGCAGGCCTGGTGCGCGCGTTTTCACGCGCACCCCGGCGCCGCGGCGCACGTGCCGACCCTGGTGCGGCGGCTCGGCCTCGCCGGCGCCGCCATGGCGCGCGAGCGCGTGTGGGCTTCGGGCGGCGAGCCCTGGCCGGCGTACGACGAATACGTCGCGAATGGTCGCATCACGATCCTCTACCCCACTTGGTGGGCGGCCGCCCTGGCGGTCTCCGGCCCGATGCCCGCCGACGTCGCTCACTGGGAATCGATTGCGTCGGCCACAGCCCTCGGCGCGGCGTGCATGCGGCTCGCCAACGACATCAGGACGTTCGAACGCGAGAGGCGCGAGGGCAAGCCGAACTCCGTCCTCATCCTGGAGCGTGCGGGGATGACCATTGAGGCGGCGGTCGAACGGGTCTCCGCGCACATCGCCGAACTCAACGCCGCCTTCGCCGCCGCGCTCGCGGAGCTGCCGCCCGAGCTGGCGGATATCGCGGAGGGACAGCGCAGGAGCGTGGCGTTCAACGGCGCCTGGTACATGGCCAGGGACACGCACGCGTACACCGTGCGGGAGCTGGCCAGGGACGTCGACACGCATGGCGGCTAGGGCGAGGCGCCGTCCGGCGACGGGCGGCACGCCCGCTCGGCGAGGTGCTGCGCGGCGATCACCACTGCGCGGGTCACGGCGAGCGGCGTGTACAGGTCCTTGTCGTGCCAGAGCGGAGGATGCTCCTTGCCGGCCGAGCGCGCCAGGTACGCCTGACCCCGGCCGACGGCCTCCGTGCAGCGCGGCTCCCATCGGCTCCTCGTCATCAGCAGGGTCTGCATCGCGTACGCGGTCTCCTCGGCGGTGCCCTCCCATCGCCCCCAGGAGCCGTCCGGCCGCTGGGTGCCCAGCACCCACTCGACCGCCGTGCGTACCGACGCCGCCGACGGCTCCCCGCCGAAGGCGTCGAGCGCGAGGGCGCAGCTGACGGTCGCGTAGTAGGGAGAGGCGTGCCACCTGTCGGTCCAGCTGCCGTCAGGCCGCTGCCGTTCCTGGATCCAGGCCGCCAGGTCGCGGATCGCCTCTCCGTAGCTCGGCGCGGCGGCCGGCTTGCGGGCGACGTACTCGCCGAAGGCGTCCAGCACGTGCGCGTTGACGCTGACCGAGACGCCCTGCTCCCCAGGCCAGGTGGAGAAGTGCACGCCGGAGCGGAAATGCCACAGGCTGTCGGGCTCGCACGGCACTCCCAGCAGCGCCAGCGCGTACAACGCCACAGACGTCGTGTCGGCGTCGGCCGGCAGGCCGGACCCGGCGGGCGTTCCTAAGGGGCCGATCGCCGCCCGCAGGTCGGCCGCCATCTCGGGCGGCACGTCGACCGGCACGCCCGCACGGCCGAGCCAGCTCAGCACCCAGCCCCGCTCGAACATGGTGATCGGCAGCCCGACGGGCACGGGGCCGCCGTGGAGCCGGACGATCGCCTCCAGATGGCCGCGGGCCGCCTCGGAGGCGTCACCGTCACTCCGCTCTCTCAGCCAGGCCGCCGTCGCCGCGGGCGAGGCGCCGATCGTCCCGATGGGGCTTGGCCGGATGCCGGGCGCGCCGGAGGCCTCCTCGCCCGCGATCTCCAGGGCGTGCAGCAGCTTCTCCGGGATCTCCATTCCCGACTTGATCCATGACCTGACCAGCCGGAGCGTGTCCTCGCTCATCCCTTCGGGCAACGGCAGCGGCGGGTGCCCCGTGAGATGCGTCACGTGCCGGTTGATGAGGGCCACGAGGGACGGGACGATGTGCTCGATCGCCGGCATATCCGGCAGCGTGAGCCGCTGGCCCAGCCACGTGGCCAGCACGCGGACGCCGCGCTCGGCCGTGTGCGTGAGGTAGCCGCGGTCGGCGCCGGAGTCCGCGCGCGACAGCGCCGACAGGAGGCCTTCGGTGGCGCTCAGCGTGGGCACCAGGCCGTACCCGTCCGGCGCGCCCCACGCGCCGTCCTCCCGCTGGGTGCCGATCAGGTAGGAAATGCGCGCCTGGTGGCCGGTCAGCCAGGGGGCCAGGGAGACCAGGCGGCCGGTCTCGTAGATCGATGCCGATACCTGCCCCCACGGCCTGAGCATGAGGCTCGTCACCAGCTCGCCGGCCGCCGCGGCGATGCCGGACGTCATCGCCGTGGTCATGCCCGTGCGTCCCGATCGCGAGGCTCCAGCCGCAGCCAGAGGCTCTCCCTCGGCCGGACGGACGCCCCCGGCACCGGGGTGAGTTTCTGGGGGTTGGTCAACACCTGCCGGTATCGGCTCATCACGTTGGCTATCACCAGCGACGCCTCGATGTAGAACAGATGCTGGCCGAGGCACACGTGCGGGCCCGTGCCGAAGGGGATGTAGGAGTAGCGATGCAGGAGCTGGTGTTCGCCGGCCCAGCGCTCGGGATCGAACTCCAGCGGGCGATCCCAGAACTGCGGCAGCCGGTGGGTGGTGTACGGGCTGACCAGCACCTGCGAGCCGGCCTTGATCCGGACGCCGCCGATCTCCGTGTCGGCCACGGTCTGGCGGGGGATGATCCAGGCCGACGGGTAGACGCGTAAGAGCTCCTGCAGCACCATGCGGAGGTAGGGCATCTGAGCGACGTGCTCAGGCCGTACGGGGCCGCCGCCAACCACGCGGTCGATCTCGTCCCGCAGCTTGGCGTCCACGTCGGGATGATCGTGCAACACCGACCACAGCCAGGCCAGCGACATGGCGGTGGTCTCCGAGGACGCGCCGTACATGCTCACCAGGTCGTCCCGCACCTGCCGCACGTCCACCGTCCCGTCGTGCGCCTTCCGGGCCGTGAGCAAGGTGGAGATGATTTCCTTACTGGGCTCCTCCGCACGGGAGGCCTCCTCGCGGGAATTCTCCTCGATCAGGGAATAGATGATCTCGTCGATCTTCTTCACGGCTCTGAGAAAGGCCCGGTCGCCGGGGACCTTGATGGAGTAGGGCGCGAAGGGGAAGATCAGCCGGAAGTGGATCGAGGTGGCGCAGGTGGCGATCTCGGGCTGTAGCAGGTCGACGGTCTCGCGCGGGATACGGCCACCGAACAGGAGCTTCATGACGGCCTCGTTGACGATGGCGGTCATCTTGTGGCCGCCGCCGTCGATCAGCCGCCCGGTGCGGGCGTGCTCATCGAGCTCCAGCATGCAGTCGGCGACGACGTCGGCCATGTCCTCGGCCAGCGAGTTGAGGTATCTGGGGGTGAAGAGGGGCTGGAGGATCTTCCTGGCGGACGCCCAGGCCTCGTCCTCGGCCAGAATGCTCTGGCCGGTCACGCGGTGCAGCGGCCGCCAGAACATGCCCGCGCGCACGAAGTTCGACCAGTCCGTTTTCAGCACCTGCTGGACGTGGTCGGGATGCGAGATCAGGTACGGGCGGAACGGGCCCAGGTCGAGCCGGACGATCTGGCCACGGGCCTCGACGCCCATCCTGGCCAGCTCGGTGACCGGGTCTTTCGCGAGCCGGGGGATGGCCTTGTAGAACGGGAGGATTTTCGGGCTGGTCACGGGGGTGTCCGTGGCGTGCGGCATGGCGGCGATCCCCTGATCCGGAGTGCGATATACGGACATAAGCGTGTTATATGAAGTTTGTCGGGTTTGCGTATTCTCGCAGGGGGGTCAGATGATGATCGAATAGCAGAGGAGGATGACGCGTGCCCTAGAGGTGGCGTGGATCGCCACGGGTGCCTCCTGTTGTGCCTGCGGCGCCATATCTCACATGCCGGACATTTGCTGACAAATGTCAATTTATAAGTGGATTATCACATGCGCCTGCATGTAGGTTCAAGATCGTACAGGGTAGGAGCGCCAGTTGAATCTCAGCCATCCGGCCGCAGGCCCGCTGGGCGGCGGCGCCTTGGAGCGTTGCCGGCGCCTGCTCGAACCGGCTCTCCGCGAGGCCGTCTCCGTGCTGCACCCGTGGGGCGCCAGGATGGCCGCGTTCGCGCTGGGCTGGTCGGACGCGGATGGTCGGCCGTACCAAGGGGACGGTGGCAAGGGCGTGCGGCCCGCGATCGCCCTGCTCAGCGCCGAGGCGGTCGGGGGCACGGCGGAGTCGGCGCTGCCGGCGGCGGTGGCGGTGGAGCTGGTGCACGCGTTTTCACTGACGCACGATGACATCATCGATCATGATGAGCGGCGCAGGCACCGCGAGGCGCTCTGGAAGGCGTACGGGGTGGGGCCTGCGCTGCTCACCGGCGACGCCCTGCTCGCCCTGGCGGTCCAGCAGCTCGCTGGGATGCCGGAGGCCATGAAGTATCTGTCGGCGGCGCTGGTCGAGCTCGTGCACGGGCAGAGCGCCGACATGGCCTTCGAGAACCGCCCCTGGCGCGGGCCCAACGAGGTCACGATCGGCGAGTGCATCGAGATGGCGGCGGGCAAGACCGGCGGCCTGCTGGGGGCCGCCGCGGCGGCCGGCGTGGCGCTGGGCGGCGGCGCGCCCGAGCTCGCGGACCGGATGTGGGCGGTGGGGCGCGACCTGGGGGTGGCGTTCCAGGTCGCCGATGACATGCTCGGCATCTGGGGCGATCCCCGCGTCACCGGCAAGCCCGTGCACAGCGACCTGCGGCGCGACAAGAAGACGTTGCCCGTGCTCGCCGCCCTCGCCGCCGACTCGCCCGCCGCCCGCGAGCTGTCCGCCGTCCTTTCGGCCGGCGTCACGGACGAAGAGTCGGTACGGCACGCCGCGCGCCTCGTCGAGGAGGCCGGTGGCCGCAGCGCCGCCCAAGCCGTGGCCGACCGGTACGTATCGGCGGCCCTGCACGCTCTGGACGAATGCCTGCCGGACGCGGCCGACCTGCGCGCGTTGTGCGCGAGCCTGGTCAACCGCACCCGCTGACCTCGCCTCCCCCCACCCAGCCCTCAGGGTCTAGTGACCAGCCCGACCCTGCCGATGTGCGCGGTCACGGGCGGGAGGCCTCGTCCAGGAGAGCGAGCTCCTCCGGGCTGAGCGTCAGCTCTGCGGCCGTGATCAGCGCCTGCAACTGCTCGACGCTGCGCGCGCTCGCGATCGGCGCCGTGATCGTCGGCTGGGCGGCGAGCCAGGCCAGCGCCACCGAGGCCGGGTGGACCACACGCTCGGCCGCCACCTTGGTCAGCGCCTCCAGCGTGCGCCGCCCGTGCTCCGTGGCCAGGTATTCGCCGGCCATGCCCGCCCGCGGGCTCTCGACGGCGACGCCGGGCGCGTACTTGCCGGTCAGGAAGCCGCGCGCCAGCCCGAAGTACGGCGTGCTGCCCAACCCTTCCCTGGCCACCACGTCCCGCAACTCGCCCTCGTAGTCACGCTCGACCAGGTTGTACTGCTGCTGCAGCGCGACGTATCTGACCAGCCCCTCCTCGTCGGAGATCTTGAGCGCCTCCGCCAGCCGGGCGGCGCTGTGGTTGGACGCGCCGGCGTACCGGATCTTGCCCTCGCGCACCAGCGCGTCGAAGACGGCCAGCGACTCCACCATCGGCGTGTCGTGGTCGTCCACGTGCGCCCAGTAGAGGTCGATGTAATCGGTACGGAGCCGCCGCAGCGAGTCCTCGACCGCCGTGCGGATGGTCGCCGGGGCCAGGCCCTGGAGTCCTTCGAGCATGCCGACCTTGGTGGACAGGACGAGCGAGTCGCGGTTGTGCCGGTGGGCCAGCCAGTCGCCGATGATCATCTCGGACGCGGAGTCGCCGGTCGCCCAGTACGGATAGACATCGGCGGTGTCGATGAAATTGCCGCCGTTCTCGACGTACTCGTCCAGGACCGCGAACGACGTCTCCTTGTCCGCCGTCCAGCCGAAGACATTGGTGCCGAGCGATATCGGGAAAACGGACAGGTCCGTGGTTCCTATTGATCTCATCCCGCTATTATCCGCGCATCCAATGAGGAGGCTTCGATGGCACCCCGATTACGCGGTTGCCTGGTCGGCGCGCTGGTCGCCGGTGGTCTGTTCCTGGCGGGCGTGGCGGTGGTGCGGTCCGGCGGGGAGGAGCAGGCCGGACCGAAACCCTCGGTGAGCGGACCCGAAATGGCGCGGGTGGTGGAGGAGCGGCGGCTCGACGAGCGCCGGATGGAGCTGACGATCAGGTCGCCGGCACTCGGCGGCGCCACCACGAAGGTGCGCCTGCTGCTGCCGCACCGCTGGGAGTCGCGCCGCGACTGGCCGGTGTTGTGGTTGCTGCACGGCGGGCTCGACGACCACACCTCGTGGAGCACCAGGACCGACGTCGACGCGCTCACCCGCCGCGCCGGCGTGCTGGTCGTGATGCCCGACGGCGGCACCTGTGGCAGCTACTCGGACTGGTGGAACGGCGGCGACGGCGGCCCGCCCCGCTGGGAGACCTACCACCTGCGGGAACTGCTGCCCCTGCTGGAGTCCCGCTTTCGCGCGGGCGGGCGGCGCGCGGTGGCCGGCTACTCGATGGGCGGGCAGGGCGCCATGTTGTACGCGTCCAAGGGCTACTTCGCGGCGGCGGCCTCGTTCAGCGGCGCCGTGCACATCCTGGCTCCGGGCGTGCCGCAGGCGGTCATGGCCGGCACCGCGATCGGCTGCTTCGGCACGGACTGGAAACGCATCTGGGGCGATCCGGCGGCGCAGCGCTCGATCTGGCGGGCGCACAATCCCTACGACCGGGCGCGCCATCTCAAGGGCGTCGACCTCTACGTGGCCGCGGGCGAAGGCGACCTGGTCGAGGACCTGGCGAACCGGGCGGCCAGATCGTTCACCGCCCGGCTGGACGAGCTGGGCATCCCGGTGCGCACCCATTTCTACCGCGGCGGCCACGCCCACGCCTTCTGGCAGCGGGAACTGCATCGGGCGTACCCCATGCTCATGGCCGCCATCGGCGCTCAATGACCGGCGGACAGGTCGAGGTCGCGCGGCGTCAGCAACCACACCAGCACCGCGCCGGCCAGCATCAACGCCGCGCCCGCCCCGCTGGTCAGCGTGAGTGAGCCGGTGAAGGCCGCCGTCGCCTGCTCGGCCAGCCGCACGCCCTCCGCGCCCAGCTGTAGGCCTTCCGCGCCCAGCCGCGCACCCTCCGCGCCCAGCTCCCTGGCCACGTCGATCGCGCCGCCCAGCGACTCCCGCGCGACCCCGGCCGCCGGCCCGTCGTAGTCGAGCCCGTCGCGGTAGACGGCCGCCGCCACGCTGCCGAGCACGGCCACGCCGAGCGCCCCGCCGATGTCGTAACTGGTCTCCTCGATGGCCGCCGCGCTGCCCGACTTCGCCGCGGGCGTACCCGACATGATCACCGCGGAGGCGATCGCCAGCGCGCCGTTCCCGATGCCGATCAGCACCAGCGCACCTGCCACCGGCCCGTAGTCCAGCGGCGCCGGCGCCAGGAAGAGCAGCAGGAACCCCGCCGCCGTCACCGCCAGCCCGCCCGCCAGCACCGTACGGGCGCCGATCCTGGCCGCCAGCGACGGGGCGAGCGGCGAGGCCACGAGCGCGGCCAGCGCTGCGGGCAGCAGCCGCACGCCGGTCTCCAGCGGCGAGTAGCCCCGCACGAGCTGCATCCACTGCGCGAGCAGCAACAACACCGCGCCCATCGCGATCGCCGTGGTCAGTGCCGTCGTCACTCCGGCGGAGAAGGGGCCGCTGCGGAACAGCCGGAGCTCCAGGAGCGGATCGGGCCTGCGCAGGCAGCGCATCACGAACCAGCCCAGCGTCACCGCCGCGACCGCGGTCGCCACCAGGGCGCTCGCCGAGGCGGGGCCGTACTTGCCGAAGCTCTTGATCGCGTACACCAGCGTCACCATGCCGGCCATCGACAACACCGTGGCGAGCGCGTCCCAGCGGCCGGGGCCGGGGTTCCTGGACTCGGGCAGCAGCACCAGCCCCGCGCCGATCGCCGCGGCCATGATGGGCACGTTCACCAGGAACGCCGCATGCCAGGTGAAACGCTCCAGCAGCAGCCCGGCCAGGATGGGGCCCACCGCGGCGCCGACCGCGGCCATTGCCGACCATATGCCCAGCGCCTTGGCCCGCTCGCCGGGGTCGGGGAACAGGTTGCGGATCATGGACAGCGTGGACGGCATGATCATGGCGCCGCCGACGCCGAGCAGCGCCCGTACCGCGATCACCTCCGCCGGGCGGCCGGCGAGCAGCACCATCAGTGAGGCCAGGCCGAACACCGCGAACCCGGTCAGCAACATCCGCTTGCGACCCCACCGGTCGCCCAGCGCGCTCACCGTGACCAGCAGCCCGGCCAGCACCAGCCCGTACGCGTCCACGATCCACAACAGCTCGATGGAGCTGGGCCGCAGGTCCTCGGAGATGGCCGGCAGCGCCACGTTGAGCACGGTCATGTCCATGACCACGAGCAGCACACTGGCCGACAACACGGCCAGGCCGGCCCACCGCCGCTTCGCCGAGACGGGCGACGTGGTGAGAGTCATGATTCCCTCCAGGGCGCCGCGCCGTGCGCGAACGTCTCGAGGAGCAGCCGGGGGGCGTCCCGGCGGGCGATGTCGCCGCGGCGCAGGCCGTCTCGCACGGCCACGAGCAGACCGTAGACGACGTCGCTGAGCCAGCGGACAGGCAGCTGGGCGCTCAGCAGGCCCGCGCGCTGGGCGGCGGTGTAGAACGCGATCTCGCGTTCCTCCAGCTGCTCGGCGCGGCGCGACAACTCGGGGTGGACGGCCAGGGCGTAGTCGGTGAGACCGAAGCCGTATTCGTCGGCGACCTCGATCAGGCCGGTGAGCAGCGCGTTCAGCGCCTTCTCCAGCATCTCCCGATCCCCTGAGGCGGTCGCGGCGTCCAGGCCGGCGGCCAGCTGCACGTGCTCCCATTGGTCGTGGCCGCGGCAGGCCAGGGCCAGCATCAACTCCTCGCGGCTGCTGAACTGCCGGTGCAACGTGGCCCTGCTGACCCCGACCGCATCGGCGAGCTGCGCCATGGAGGCGGACGGGTCCTTGTTGAGGTGCCGGATCGCCGCCGTCATGATCTGCTCTCGGCTCATCGCCACCTGGACACCGCCGTATCGTTTGAGACAATTTCGTCTCACATGCTACACCGCTGACTCATTGGGGGACAGTGAGGAAAGCGCCACGCTTCCTGGAATGGCGATGAAGCCGCAGGTGGCGCTATGGTTCGTGCTGTGGTGACGGGTGACGCGCGCACGCGCATCCTGGACGCGGCCGAGGAGTTGTTCGCGGGCTCCGGCTACGAGGCCACTCCGACTGCGGTCATCGCCAGGTTCGCGAAAGTGCCCAAAGGGCTGGTCTTCGACTATTTCCCCCACAAGATCGACGTACTGGTCGCTCTCGTCGATGAGCGTACGCACATCGAGGAGGGACGCGACGTCGACGCTGTCCCGGGCGACCCGGCGGGCACGCTCGCCAGGCTCGCGCGCGGGCTGCCGCTGCGGGCCTCACCGGCGATGCGGCGCATCCTGTTCCGCGAGGCCGACACGCACGGCTCGGTCAAGGAACGGCTCAGCCGCCTCAACAGCGAGCTGATCAGGCGGGCACGGTTCGCGCTCGAGCTGGCGTTGCCCGGGGTGCGGGGCGATGCGGCCAGGCTGGAGGTGGCGGCGGCCACGTTCGCCGCCGTCCTGCTCTACCAGGAGAACCTCTGGCAGCTAACGGGCCACCAGATCGACCCCGACGCCGTCGCGGAACTCATCGCCCACGCGCTCGTCTGACAGCTCATCCAGCGCCGTACGCAGGTGCCGGAGCAGGCCCCACACGTCGTCGACGCGCTCGGGGCAGGCGACGATGCCGAAGTCCAGCATGCCGTCGTAGGAGAAGCAGGTGATGTTCAGGCCGCCGCTCATGTCGGTCAGGACGGACAGCGGATAGTACGACAGCACCCTCCCGCCGCACAGGTACAGCGGAAACTGCGGTCCTGGCACGTTGCTGATGATCAGATTGATCGGCGGGAACGCCATGCCGGCCAGCCGGAAGATCGCCGGCGTGGCCAGGCTCGTGACCGGCGCGGGCAGCATCGAGCACAGCTCGCTCAGCCACGTCGCCGGGGCCAGCGCGAAACGCCGCTTGGCCTGGCCCATGGTCGCGCCGACCGCCTGCAGGCGCTCGCGGGGGTCGGGGACGTTGGTGGGCATGGGGGCGACCATGGCGGAGATCTGGTTGCCGACCAGGTCCTTGGCCCCGGCCGTACGGACCGCGACGGGGACGGCGACGATCAGCGGCGCCTCCGGCAATGCGTCGCGCTCGCGCAGCCAGGAGCGGAGCGCAGACGTGCACAGGGTCATGACGACGTCGTTGACGCTCATGCCGTTGGATTTGGCCACCTTCTTGACGTCCTTGAGCGACAGCGAGCCGAAGGACAGGTGGCGGCGGGCGCTGATGGGGCCGTTGAACGGGGTGCGGGGAGCGGCGAGGCTCGGCAACTCGGGGCGGTTGGGCCGGTCGCGCACCACCGCCCGCACGGCCTTGGCGATCAGCTTCGCGCCCGGCATGGTGGCCGCCAGCGGGATGGCGTCCAGGTCTCCGGCCGCTCTGACGACCGACCGCACGGCGCGGGCGGGGTGAGTGGCGGTACGCACGGCGGCTCCGGCCAGCATGTCGATCAGCCCGGGCGCCTTCTCCCCGTGCCCATTGACCGGCAGTAACGGGTCGCCATCGGGGACGCTGCCGCATTGCCCGGCTGGCCGGCCGTCGATAGTGCCGGCGTTGTGCTTGGCGGGGTGTTTGGAGGGCCGGCCGTTGACGTGGCCGTTGGCCTTTGCGTGGCCGTTGCTTGAGGCACGATCGCGTTGGCCGGCAGCGGCGAGGGCGGCGCTCGGCGCGTGGTTGCCGTTCGCGTTGACCGGCTGGACCGTCGTCGGGAGCTTCCGGCGGGTGAGGTGGCCGTCCGGAGTGAGGTCGAGCAGGGTGGCCAGGGTCTCCGCGCCCGAGATGCCGTCGATGGCGGCGTGGTGCACCTTCGTGTAGATGGCCACCCTTCCATCGGGCAGCCCGGTGATCAGATGCATCTCCCACAGCGGATGCGCCCGGTCGAGCCTGCGGGCGTGGATCTCCGCCACGGCATCGGCCAGTTGCCAGTCGTTCCCCGGCTCGGGCAACGCCAGCTCGAACAGGTGATTGCCGATGTCGAAGTCGGGATCGGGTGCCCAGTACGGATGGTCCAGTCCCAGCGGCACCCTGGCCAGGCGCAGGCTGAGCGCGGGGGACAGGTGGATCCGGTCGAGCAGCAACTCCGCGAGCGCGTCCCGGTCGAGCGACCCGTTCGCCGAGTCGAGTATCGCCAGCCCGGCCACGTGCGCGGCGGTGGTCGCCGTCTCGACATTGAGGAACTGGGCGTCGAGTGCGGTCAGCTGGCGCATCTGCTCTCCTTTTCCCGGCGTCTGTGCAGCATCACACAGGGGAATTTCCGAAAGGTTTCCGCGAGAGTCTTTCAGATGAATTCCGATGCGCCCGACAGCGGTAAAGGAAATCTCCAGCTCAGCCGGGATCGGTGACAATTACCTATCCGATGACAACGTGAATCGGGTGTTGCACGACCGCGTCGAAGTGATAGCCGAAGGGATGCCGGGGCGTGATCAGCGGCTGCGTGGCCCCGGTCTCGTCGGTCGCCCTGGCCATGAGCACATACCGCCCCGGGCGGCGGGGAGCCCACGAGATGTGCCACGGCAGCCAGGCTCCGACCAGGTGATGTCCGTGGTGCTCGGCCGCGCGCCAGCTGCGCCCGCCGTCGAAGCTCACCTCGACCCGGACGATCCTGCCCTGCCCCGACCAGGACCGGCCGTGCAGGATGTGCGGCCCGGTGAGGGGCAGGACGGCGTTCCAGGCGAGCTCGAAAGCGCTCTTCACGGGCTGCGTGGTGACCCCTGCGTAAAACACCGTGTTCCACGGAGTGAAGAGTTCGGTCGTGGAAACTTCGATGTCGCCGAGCCATTTGATGGACGCTATTCCCACCCATCCCGGCACCACCAGCCGCACCGGAAATCCGTGATCGGGCGGCAGCGGCTCGCCGTTCATCTCGTACGCCACCAGCACGTCGTCCATGGCCTTCTCGATCGGCAGCGGGCGGCGTACGTGCCCGTAATCCTCGAAGGGCGCGTCCAGCCCCGACGGCAGGACGTCCACGGCTTCCGGGCGCACGTCGACCTGCTTGAGCAGGTATTTCAGCGGCACCCCACGCCACCGCGCGACCCCGATCGCCCCCAGGCCCCACTGGGTCCCCGGGGCGGGGTCATGCTGTTGCGTGCCGTAGAAGCGCCGCCCGTTGCCCGCGCACTCGATCGCCAGGTCGTACGTCCGCGACGGCATGGCCCGGAGGTCGTCGTAGCCGAACTCGTGCGGGCATCGCACGCCCGCGCCGTGCAGTCGCAGCCGCCAGGTGGTGACGTCGATGAGGGGCGTGGAGGTGTGGTTGCGTATGAAGAACCGGTCAGTCGGCGTGTGGTAGCCCTGCCCGGACATGGCCTCCCACCGCATCTCGGCACTCGCGTCGTGCACCCGGAACAGGTGGTCGGGCAGCGGCTTCACGATCGTCGCAGTGGCTTGGTCCATCGATCTCACCTCGTAACAGCTATTCCCTACCTGTAAACCATTTAATCTCCTCTCGCTTGACTTCGGCATCCCTCTTTGCCGACTCGAGAGCCCCGAGCGGAACGTTCCACCGCCTCTACCAGCCACTACCCGGGCTCCCCACCTGCAGAACCGCCCAGCGCACGTTCCAGTGGCCAGGCCGCACGAGCCGGGCGGGGGGCGTGCGGCAATCCCGCATCAGCACCGGCACGCCGCCATCCGCCGCGGGTCCTCCGGCAAGAGTGGCGAGGGACGCGGGAAGCGAGAACCGACCTGCCTTCCGGGAGCAGAGGCGGGGAAAGCGTGAAACGCCCCAGCGGGGACGGGTCAGCGGCCCAGGAATGCCTGGAGCCGGTCCAGAGGCCAGGTGTTGATGACGTCGTCCGTCGTCAACCACGCCCGCTGCGCGATCCCGATCCCGAACCGCTGGTTCGCCAGGTGCGGGATCGCGTGCGAGTCGCTGTCGATCGAGAACTTCACCCCGTGGTGCTTGGCCAGCCGCACCAGATCCGACGGCAGATCGGACCGGTCAGGGAACGAGTCGATCTCCATCGCGGTGCCCGTGCGTGCCGCGGCCCGGAAGACGGCGTCCCAGTCGGCGTCCACCGCCGCCCGTTTGCCGATCTTCCGCGTCGTCGGGTGCCCGATGATGTCCACGTACGGGTTTTCGCAGGCGGCGATGAAGCGGCGGGTCATCTCGTCCCGTGACATCCCGAAATGGGAGTGCACCGAGGCCACGCACACGTCGAACTCCCGCAGGATCTCCCCGGGCCAGTCCACCGACCCGTCGGGGGCGATGTTGAGCTCGGTGCCGTGCAGGAGGCGCATGTCCGGATATTTCTGCTGGAGCTCGGCGACCTGCCCCCGCTGCTCCAGCGCCTTGTCCAGCGTCATCCGCTGCATCGCCAGGTCCGGCGCGTGGTCGGTGACCGCATAGTAGGCGTAGCCGCGGGCGTGCCCGGCCGCCACCATGTCCTCCAGCGACGCGATCCCGTCCGTGAGATTGGTGTGCGTGTGCAGGTCGCCCTTGAGATCGGCCAGCTCCACGAGCGCGGGCAGCTCGCCCCGGAGCGCGGCCTTGACCTCGCCGCCGTCCTCCCGCATCGGCGGCGGCACGAACTGCATGCCGAGCGCGGCGTAGATGTCCTCCTCGGACTCGGCGGCGATCACCCGCTCGCCCTCGAACAACGCGTACTCCGAGAGCTTCCATCCCTTCTTCACCGCCATCTCCCTGATGGCGACGTTGTGCTCCTTGGAGCCGGTGAAATACTGCATGGCCGCGCCCCATGACGCGGCCGGGACCACGCGCAGGTCCACCTGGATGCCGGACGTGGTGCGGATCGAGGTCTTCTTGTCGCCCGCCGCGATGACGTCGGCGACGTAAGGCTGGGCGCGGAACTCCTCCATGATCGACTCGGGCGCGACCGCGAGGATGTCGATGTCGCCGATCGTGTCCTTCATCCGCCGCAGCGATCCCGCGTACGCGACCCGCTCGGCGGAGAGTGACGCCATCACCTGCTCGGCCAGCGACATGGCCACGCCGATGTGCACCCGGCGGCCGGACTGCTCGAGCTGCTCGATGCCCTTGAGCAGGTTGGCCAGGGTCTTGGGGCCGAGGCCCTTGACGCCGTCGAGGCGGCCGGAGGAGATCGCCTCACGCAGCGCGTCGGTGGAGTCGATGCCGTAGTCCTCGAACAGCATGATCGCCGTCTTGGGGCCCAGAGTCGGCACCCGCGTCAGCCTGCGCACCCCATCGGGGACGCGCCCCCGCAGGTCGTCGAGCTGCCGGAAGCTCCCGCGCTGCAGGAACTCCTCCATCTTCTTGGCGATCGCCTCGCCGACGCCGGGGACGTTGCGCACGTCGACGACCGAGATGTCCTCGGGGAACCCGGCGATGGCCTTGGCCGCCTTCTGGTAGCTCCGCACCCGGAAGGCGTCGCCGCCGCTGAGCGCGAACAACTCCGCGTATTCCTGCAGCGCCGACGCCGCCTCCTCATTTGCCCGCATGCCCTAACCCTAGGGTCTGGGACCGACAATCCGGGATGGTCAGAACCGCACCTCGCGCGGCCGGTACGGCTCGCCCAAGAACGCCAGCTCCGCCTCCGACAACGACACGTCAACCGCCGCCACAGCGTCGTCGACGTGCCGATCCTTCGTGGCGCCGACGATCGGCGCGGTGACGGCCGGCTGGTGCAGCAGCCAGGCAAGGGCGACCTGCGCGGCCGGCAGCTCCCGCTCGGCCGCCACCTGCGCCACCCGGTCCAGGATCAGCTTGTCGTTCTCCGGGTCGTACAGGGCGTCGATGCGCTCGTCCGACCCCGCCCTGGTCGTCGTTGCCGCCGACCCGGCCCGTGCCAGCACACCCCGCGCCAGCGGGCTCCACGGAATCACGCCTACGCCCTGGTCGAGGCAGAGCGGCAACATCTCGCGTTCCTCCTCTCGGTAGAGGAGGTTGTAGTGGTTCTGCATCGAGACGAACCTCGTCCACCCGTTGCGCTCGGCCACCTGCTGCGCCTTGGCGAACTGCCAGGCCCACATGCTCGACGCTCCGATGTAGCGGGCCTTGCCCGCCTTGACCACGTCGTGCAGCGCCTCCATGGTCTCCTCGATGGGGGTCTCGTCGTCCCACCGGTGGATCTGGTAAAGGTCCACATAATCTGTGCCCAGCCGGTCGAGCGAGGCGTCGATGGAGGCGACGATGTGTTTGCGGGACAGGCCGCGGTCGTTGACGCCCCTGCTCATTGGGAAATAGACCTTGGTCGCCAGCACGTAGTCCTCGCGCCTGGAGAAGATCCCGCGCAGCACGTTTCCGGTCACGACCTCGCTCGCGCCGCGGCTGTAGACGTCGGCGGTGTCGTAGAACGTCACGCCCGCGTCGGCCGCCCTGCGGACGATCGGCTCGGCCTGGTCCTGCGGCAGCGCCCACTCCTGCCTGGCCGGATCGCCGTAGCTCATCATGCCCAGGCACACCCGCGAGACCTTCAAACCCGTGTCACCAAGTCGTGTGTACTCCATACGGCTCACCATAGGGGTGCATCACGGGGACAACGCGGCACGGGGTCAGTCGCGGCCGGGGACGTTCAGTGCGGCGTCTGGGGAGTGATCATCGTGACGCCCGGCACCGAGCCGATCGAGGCCAGAGCCTTGCCGGTGTCGGCGAGTCCGATCCTCCGGGTGACAAGCTGATCGGGGTGCAGGATCCCGCCCCTGATCATTTCCAGCATCGGCGGGTACGCGTGCGCGGCCATGCCATGGCTGCCCAGCAACCGCAGCTCATGACCGATCACCCGGTCCATCGGCACCGGCGTCGCCCCGCCGGGCAGCAGCCCGACCTGGACGTGCCGGCCCCTGCGGCGCAGGCTCTCGATGGAGGCGGCGCACGTCGCCGGGCTGCCCAGCGCGTCTATGGACACGTGCGCGCCGCCCCTGGTCAGCTCCCTGACCTGGGCCGCCGCGTCGCCGGCCGAGCCGTTGACGAAATGCGTGGCGCCCGCCAGCTCGGCCAGGCGCAGGGCGTCGCTGCTGATGTCGACGGCCACCACGCGCGCGCCGGCCGCCGTCGCGATCATCACGGCCGACAGTCCCACGCCGCCGCAGCCGTGCACCGCCACCCACTCGCCCGGGCGCACCTCGCCCACCTGGGCCACGGCGCGGAACGCGGTGGCGAAGCGGCAGCCAAGCCCGGCCGCCGTGGCGAAGGCCATGTCCTCGGGAATCGCGATCAGGTTGACGTCGGCGTGGTCGATGGCGACGTACTCGGCGAAGGAGCCCCAGTGGGTGAAGCCCGGCTGCGTCTGCCGCTCGCACACCTGTTGCTCGCCGGCGGCGCAGGACGCGCACACCCCGCAGGCGCAGATGAACGGCACGGTCACGCGCGCCCCGGCCCGCCACCCGCGGACGTCGGAGCCGACGGACTCCACCACGCCCGCGAACTCGTGCCCCGGCACGTGGGGCAGCGCCTTGATGTCGGGATCGTGCCCCTGCCAGCCGTGCCAGTCGGAGCGGCATAGCCCTGTCGCCTCGACCCTGATCACCGCTCCGTGCAGGGCTGGGGCGGGGTCGGGTAGCTCGCGCACATCGAGCTCGCCCCCGAAGATTTCAAACGCAACCGCTCGCATCTCATAAGCCTAGCTTTCGAGTCAGTTGCCGCAGGTCGCAGAAGGACTGCTGAGAGGGTGAACCGGGTTCGCCGCATAGGTGGCCCAGGGGAGATCGTTACGGCCCGGCACTGGTATGACCGGGAGATCAGGTCGATCGCCTCACTATCGGAGCGCCTCAAGCGCAGTATTCCGGGTCAGCTGATCTGATAGATGCGCACGTTGACGCGAAGTCGCACCCATGCACCGCGTTGAGTCGGGCCCTCATGCAGGAAGCGGATAGGCGGAAGGCAGTCCCTCTCTTCGAAAACAGTATGGAAAAGCGCGGTTGCAGACAGTAGTGTGTGCGATGGGTGACCTACCTGTGACAGGAGGTGTTCGATGGAAGGTGCCGTGCCGCCCCCAAGCAGGACGGCCGCCGTCGGTAGTGCAGCTGCGGCTCGCTAACACGTCGCACATCGAGCTCGCCGCCGAAGGTAACCGGATCCCCCGTAAAAGCGGGGCTTTCCGCCGAGATGACGGAAAGCCCGCGTGTTACCAGCACCAGCCAACATCGAACGGGAGGTGACCGACGTTGGCTACGTTTCGCGCAGGACAGCAGACCCACCAGGCTGTGCTTCCTCAGCAGCCTGCTCTGGAACTCGGCTCAGCAGACAACCCCGGGATCAGGGACGAAACGGGGGTCGAGGGCTGCCGCCAGGCGGTACCCGGCGCGGGACGTGTGCGAGAGGAGATCTCCGGCGGTTCACCTGCCGCCGGGGGCGTCACCCCGGACCGCGAGGTTCGGGAGGCGGCACGTGAGTGCCACCCGTATGTGTTCGTGCTTGACAAGCACGGGCGTCCACTACAGCCCTGCACTCGGGCGCGGGCCCGCAAGCTACTCAAGAAGGGAAGGGCGATTGTCCACCGGCACACCGCCTCAAAGATCGCACCACTGACGGAAGCGAGATCGACGGGGTGGAGTTGGGGGTTGACCCCGGCTCCCAGAACACCGGTATCGCGCTGTTCACCGCCCGTGCTGCCGAGCGCCGCGCCAGGTTCGCCATCCAGCTCGGCCACCGCGGCGCGGCCATACGCAAGAAGATGCAGCAGCGGGCCGCCTTCCGGCGCGGTCGCCGTAGCCGGAACCTGCGCTATCGCAAGCCGCGCTTCTCCAACCGCACCCGCCCCGAGGGGTGGCTTCCGCCCTCCCTGCGCCACCGCGTGGTCACCACTGTCTCATGGATCGACCGGCTGGCCCGCTGGGCACCCGTGCGAGCGGTGCACGTGGAGCGGGTCGCCTTCGACACCCACGCCATTACCGCCGGGAAGCCCTTGGAAGGCGTTGAGTACCAGTACGGCACGTTGCACGGAACCGAGGTCCGCGAGTACCTGCTGGCCAAGTGGGGGCGGCGGTGTGCCTACTGCGGCGCTAGCGGGGTTCCGTTGAACATCGACCACATCCACCCCCGTAGCCGCGGCGGAACCGATCGGGTGCAAACCTGACCCTGGCCTGTGTGCCGTGCAATGAGGCGAAGTCCAATCGGCCAATCAGAGAGTTCCTTGTGGGCAAACCGGAACTGCTGGCCACGATCCTGGCCCATGCGAAGGCTCCGCTTAAGGACGCCGCTGCCGTGCAGTCCACCCGCTGGGCGCTGTGGCGGGAACTCGACGCCCGTCTGCCCACCCGCGTGGCCTCTGGAGGCCGGACGAAGTGGAACCGCACCCGCAATCATCTGCCTAAGACCCACACCCTCGACGCCCTGGCCGTTGGCAAGCTCGACACCATCACCGAAATCGTGTCCCCGGTGCTGGTCGCTGCATGCGCAGGCCGCGGCACCCACGCCCGCACCCGAACCGACAAGCACGGCTTCCCCCGCCTGCGCCTGCCCCGCGCCTCTTGCATCGAGCGGACGGCTACGCATACGCCCTTCAAAAGGAATCATGCGGACCGTACGCCGCCTCCTCCCCCGCCTGAACGCGGGGATCTCCACGGCGGTTGTCTGATCAGCTTAGGGTCAGTTGCCGCAGCTCGCGCAGGGCCTGGTGCGAGGGGGAGCCGGGTTCGGTCGTGTAGAGCACGAGGCGGAGGTCGTCGCGGTCGGGCACCGGCATGACCTGGCAGATCGCGTCGATCACGCCGACGACCGGGTGGGTGATGCGCTTGCGCTGCTCCCTGCGGATCTCGACCTCGTGCCTGGACCACAGTGCGGCGAACTCGGGGCTGAGCGCCAGCATCTCGGTGACCAGCGCGCGCATCCTGCGGTCCTCGGGGTAGCGGCCGACGGCGGCGCGCAGGTCGGCGACCGAGGCGCGGGCGAAGCGGCCCTTCTCCTCGTCGTTGAGGTGCTCGGCGATGTCGGGGGACATGAAGACCCAGCGGATCACGTTCCTGTTCTCGAGCGGCTGGCTGTCGAGGTCGCCCATGAGAACGTTGGCCATGGGGTTCCAGGCGAGGATGTCGTAGCGGGCATTGAGGACGTAGGTGGGCACCTCCTCCAGGAACGCCAGCAGGTGCAGCACGCCGCCGGGCACGTCATCCCTGATCGCCGGCGCCTCCAGCGGTTGTCCGGCCAGGTCGAACAGATAGGCGCGCTCGTCCTGGGTCAGCATGAGCGCCCTGGCCAGCGCGTTGAGCACCTGCCTCGACGGGTGCGGGCCGCGGCCCTGCTCGAGCCGGATGTAGTAGTCGATCGACATGCCCGCGAGCTGCGCGATCTCCTGTCTGCGCAGGCCCGGCGTGCGGCGGCGCTCGCCGTTGGGCAGGCCCACGTCGGCCGGGGTGACGCGGGCGCGCCTGCTGCGGAGGAATTCGGCGAGTTGGTCGCGGTTCATGTCCTCATACTCCGTCATGACAGGCGGGTTGTGGGTGGTACCGCTGATACCAGCCTTTCCAGGTCTCTCCCGCGCCCCTCCGGCCTGGGCGAATGTGGAGACATGACGAAGATCGCTCTCATTACGGGTGCCAACAAGGGAATCGGTTACGAGATCGCGCGGCTGCTCGCGGAGCAGGGCGTCACCGCGATCGTGGGAGCTCGCGACGAGGAGCGCGGGCGGGCCGCCGCTGAGCGGCTCGGGCTGCCGTACGTGCGGGTCGACGTGACCGACGAGGACAGCGTGGCGGCTGCCGCGAAGTGGATCGAGCAGGAGTACGGCACGCTCGACATCCTGGTCAACAACGCCGGGATCGCCGGCGACCTCAGTCAGGTGGTGCCCAGCACGGCCTCGGCGGGGGCGCTCAGGGACGTCTACGAGACGAACGTGTTCGGCGTCGTCACCGTGACGAACGCCATGCTGCCGCTGCTTCGCACCTCGCCGGCCGGCCGGATCGTGAACATGTCGAGCGAGCTGGGCTCGCTGACCATGGCCGCGGACCCGGACAGCCCCTTCGCGGAAGCCACCTTCCTCGCGTACAACTCCTCCAAGAGCGCGCTCAACATGATCACCGTCCTCTACGCCAGGGAGCTCAAGGACACGTCGATCAAGGTGAACGCCGCCAACCCCGGCTACTGCGCCACCGACCTCAACGGCCACGCCGGCTTCCGTACCGCCGAGCAGGGTGCGGCGATCGCCGTGCGGCTGGCGACGCTCGACGAGAGCGGTCCCACTGGCGGCTACCTGGAGGATGCCGGGGTGGTCTCTTGGTGAGGTGTCAAGCCTGACAAAGAGGAGAGAAGGGGGTGATGGGACGAGATCTGGATAAGGAGCGATTTACCGAGGCGGAGTACGTCCGCTTCGGTGAACGCCTCCAGGAGCAGCTCGGCGTCCTGCGCGAGCTGCTCGCCACCCCCGGCTTCGGCGCGGGCCCGGTCACGATCGGGGCCGAGCTGGAGCTGTTCCTCATAGACGAGCGCGGCCGCCCGCTGCCGCGCAACACCCAGGTGCTGGAGGCTCTCGCCGACTCCCGTGTGGTGCTGGAGCTGGGCCGATACAACGTCGAGGTCAACCTGACCCCGACGCCGCTGGAGGGCAGGCCGTTCGAGGTGATGAGCGGCGAGGTCCAGGAGACGATGACGAAGGTGGACGGCGCGGTCGACGGCGGGGGCGCGCTGCCCATCGGCATCCTGCCCACCCTCGGCACCGAGGACTTCACGGTCAACGCCATGAGCGACCAGAACCGCTATCGGGCCCTGAGCAGGGGCATGAGGCGGCTGCGGCTGGAGCCGTTCCTGGTCAAGATCGACGAGCTGGAGCTGTCGGTCGAGGACGTGATCCTCGAGGCCGCCAACACCTCGTGGCAGGTGCACATCCGCACGCCGCCCGAACGGTTCGCCCGGCTGTTCAACGCCGCCCAGCTCGCCATCGGCCCGGTCCTGGCCGCGTGCGGCAACTCGCCGTTCTTCCTGGGCAGGCAGTTGTGGGAGGAGACGCGGATCGCGCTGATGGAGGAGGCCGCCGACGACCGGGACGTGGAGCGGTGGGGGCGCAGGGACGGGCGGGTCACGTTCGGCTCCGACTGGGTGCGTGAGGGGGCGCACGAGCTGTTCGAGCGGTACGTGCGCGACTACGAGCCGATCGTGCCCGACCTGCACGACGACGCCGAGCCGTACGAGGTGCCCGAGCTGCGGCTGCACCAGGGCACGATCTGGCAGTGGAACCGGCCCGTCTACGACCCGGCCGAGGGCGGGCATCTGCGGATCGAGATGCGGGCGCTGCCGGCCGGACCCTCGTGCGCGGACATGGCCGCCAACACGGCCTTCCTGCTCGGGCTGACGTTGTCGCAGGCCGAGCGGGACCTGACCGGTTACCGGTTCGCGGAGGCGTACCAGAACTTCTACCGGGCCGCCATGCACGGGCTGGACGCCAAGCTGTCCTGGCCAGGGGCGGACGGCGAGTTCGGTGCCGCGGACCTGGTGCTCACCCTGCTGCCCGAGGCGCGGGCGGGGCTGCTCGGAGCCGGGGTGACGCCGAGCGACGCCGACCGCGCGCTGGGCGTCATCGAGCAGCGGACCCGGCTGCGCCGCACGGGGTCGGTGTGGCAGCGGGAGGCGCTGGCGCGCTTCGGCGGCGACCGGGAGAGACTCGTGCGACGCTATCGCGAGCTGGCGTTGTCCGGTCTTCCGGTGCATTTGTGGCGCTGACGGCAACCATTGCCTTTCCCGTTCCGTCACACTAGGTAAAGGAACGGGAAAGGTGAGGGAGATATGGCGGAAACGGGGATGGCTCCCACCGAGAAGGCGCCGTACGCCCTGAACAGGGCGACAGGTGACCTGGCCGACGGGGCGGCCAAGCTCGCGCAGGACATCGGCAGCACCGCCGTAGAAGCGCTGCTGGCGCAGGCCAACAGGACCGCGGCCCGCCGGGGGGCCGCCGGCGCGCTCGGCTCCATGAAGCCCAGGCCGGCCGAGTGGTACGCCTTCGACGCCAAGGACCAGGACACCGCCGACTGGTATCCGCAGGGCCTGACCTGCGGAGAGGAGTCCGGCTCCATCGGGGTGCCGGTGTTCGTGGCGAGCTGGTACTTCAAGCCCGAGGCGGGTGAGCGGGGGATCAGGGTGTCGTTCCTGAGCCCGCGCACGCTGAAGTACCAGCACGCGTTGCTGGTGGCGGCGAAGCCGGACGGCTCGTACGCGCCGATCAACATCCATGCGGGCGGCATCGCGCTCGACGGCGACCTGCTCTACGTCGCCGACACGGTCAGAGGGCTGCGCGTCTTCGACCTGAACAACCTGCTCGACCTGCGGACCGCGCAGAACGACTTGGGCGACGCCAAGCTGATCGGGCGGCACGACGGCAAGTTCCACGCCTTCGGCTACCGCTACGTGGTCCCGCAGAGCGACTTCTGGCGAGTCGCGCAGGCAGGGCCGGACGGGCCGCACTTCTCGTTCGTGTCGATCGATCGCAGCGGCGGCACGCCGCAGCTGATCACGGGCGAGTACCGGGAGAACGATCCCGGCGGCTGGGTGGCGCACTGGGACCTCGCCCTCTCCGGCGGCGAGCCCAACGAGGCCTTCGTGATGGGACACCCCAAGATCCAGGGCGCGATCTCGCACGGCGGGAAGTGGTACCTCAGCCAGGCGGCCAACGCGACCACCAACGGCAAGCTGCTCGTCTACGCCGACAAGAAGCTGCAGACCAGGCCGTTCCCGATCGGGCCCGAGGACCTCACCGTGCAGGACGGCAAGCTGTGGAGCGTCACCGAGTTCAGGAACAAGCGGGTGATCTTCGGGGTCGGTCTTTGAGGTGATCCTCGGGGTCAGTCTCTGAGATGGTCCTCGGGGTCAGTCTCTGAGGGTGATCCTCGGGTCAGTCCTTGAGATGGCGGAGCAGGACCTCGCGGTAGCGGGCGTCGAAGTCGTCGTAAAGGGCCCGCAGCTCCGCGCCCGGCCATCCGACCGGCAGCAGTTCCTCCGGCAGCAACGGGTCGGCCAGCAGGTGGCGCAGCACCGCCGCCGACACCAGGAAACCCTCGGCCAGCCCGTCGGCGCGCTCCAGCTCCCGCTCCAGCCTCCGGGCCTCGGCCGCCCAGCCGTCGAGGTCCCACAGCAGGGGAGTGGGATCGCGGTGCGGGCGGCCGTCGATGCGCGTGCACTGCGCGGTGACGCTCTCCGGCCACTCGCGCACCAGGTTGGCGGGCCGCAGCCAGGTGCCCTCGCGTAGCTCGGCCAGGCGCAACGTGGTCATCGCGTGCCGGAACGCGGCCCGGTCGGCGGGCGCTCGCCGCTCCGCGGTGACGACGGCCACCTCCCAGACGCCGTCCCACGGCCTGGTGTGCGGGTCGCGGCTCTCATCCTGCCTGACCTGACGCTCGACGAGCCGCTCGGACAGCGTGTAGAAGCGATCTTCCTGAATCAGGTCCCCCGCCGCCACCATGCGGGACAGCGCGACGCGCACGGTGCCCTCGGCGATGCCGAACAACGCCCCGATGCGTACGAGATGGCGGGCCGGCAGACGCGGGGGATGGTGGCCCAGCAGCGCGCTCAAGACGGCCGATCGCGCACTCAAGGTGTTATTACGCTCTTCCATCGCGTGTCGATTATATGTAACACTCGCAGACATGGGGCGCTATCTCGTAGAACCTTTCGACCGCAGCGACCGCTACGCCACCGAGCTCTACCAGGGCGCGACCGGGCGCAACTGGTGGGCCTGCGATCCCACGCTGCACCTGCTCATGCGGCGGCACCTGGGCGAGGGCTACGCCTGGGCCGAGCCGCATCTCGACAGGCTGGGCGCGCTCATGGGCGGGCTGGTGGCCGAGTGTGCGGAGGAGACCGACCGCCATCCGCCGCGGCTGGAGAAGTACGACAAGTGGGGCAGGGACGTCAGCCAAGTCGTCATGCCACCGTCGTTCCAGGCCGCCCGGCAGGCGCTCATGGTGGACAACTTCACCGCGCCGTCGTTCGCGGAAGAGGCCCGGGCCCATGGGGCGGATCCGGCGGCGCTCGCCGCGGCGTGGACGTATCTGCTCGACCAGGCCGACATCGGGATGGGCTGCGCGCTCGGCACGGGTGGCGACATGGTGGTGCAGCTGGCCGAGAAGCACGCGCCGCCGGACGTACGCGATCGGGTGCGGGAGATCTTCGCGGACGGCTTCTACTCCGGCGAGGCCGCTCAGATGTTCACCGAGCGAACGGGCGGTTCGGACCTGGCGGCCCTGGAGGCCGCGGCCGTGCTGTCCGGAGACTCCTGGCTGCTGTCCGGCTTCAAGTGGTTCGCCTCCAACGCCAACGGGTCCGCGTTCGTGGTGCTCGCCCGGCTGCCCGAGGGGACCGTGGCGCCGTTCCTGGTCCTGTGGGAACGGCGGGACGGCAGCCGCAACGGGGTGCGGATCAGGCGGCTCAAGGACAAGCTCGGCACCCGCTCGGTCGCCTCGGCCGAGGTCGAGTTCACCGACGCGGAGGCGTTCCTGCTGGCCGGGCAGGGCTCCGGGTCAGGGCTGGGGACGATGATGAAGCTCACCAACGCCTCCAGGCTCGGCGTGGCCATGATGGGCCTCGGCGTGGCCAGGCGCGCGCTGGTGGAGTCGATCTGCTACGCCCGCGCCCGCGAGGCGTTCGGCCGGCCGCTCATCGACCAGCCGCTCATGCGCCGCAAGCTCGCCGAGCTGATCGTCGAGGTCGAAGCCGCGCAGGCGCTCGTCTTCGACGGCCACGCCGGCCCCCGGCTGCGCCTGGCGCCCGCCCTGATCAAGCTGCGCGCGGCCCGGCTCGGCGTGACGGCCGCCAGCGACGCGATCGAGGTGCACGGCGGCAACGGCTACATCGAGCAGTGGCCGGTCGCCAGGCTGCTGCGCGACGCCCAGGTCAACCCCATCTGGGAGGGCGGCGACAACATCCTGTGCCTGGACGTACGGCGGGCGATGGTGCGCGAGAACGCCCACGAGCCGTTCCTCGACCGGCTCGAAGCGGCCGTCGACCAGGCCCCGCCCGGCTCCGGAGACCTCGTGCGGGAACGGATCGAGGATCTCCGCAAGGCGATCACCGCTTGGTCCTCGCTGGAGCCCTCGGCCGCCGAGGCCCGGCTGTTCCCGCTGGCCCAGCTCATGGCGGACGTCTACGCCGCAGCCCTGCTGCTGGAGCAGGCGGGCTGGGAGCAGCGCGCAGGCCACGGCGACCGCAAGGCTCTGGTGGCCCGCCTCTATGCCGACGCCCACCTCGTCGACCACGGCCCGCTGCGTGGGATCGACCGCCCGGCCGAGGAACTGGAGCACTTCGACGATCTCGTCGCGGGGGCGGTGACGCTCTGAGCCGTCACCCACCCTTGACCAAGGCCTCGAGCCTCTGGACGATCGCCGACCAGGCCGCGGTCCGCGGGTCGATCACCTCGAAATGGCCGACGTCTCGCAGCTCGAGCAGGTGGCAGGGATCCCCGGCCGCCTGTGCGGCCTTCACGTACCGGCGACTGAGCTCTGCCGGGACCCGATCGTCATCGGTGCCGTGGACAATGAGCGTCGGAGACCCGCTCGGGAGGCGGCGCGCCGGGTCGGCCAGGTCGTAGAGCTCGGACCGCTGCTCAGGCGCGCCGCCGACGAACTCGAGCGCCGCACCGTCTCCCACCCCCAGACGCGCCGCCTCGGTCAGATCGCAGACGCCGCCGAGCGACACGGCGGCGGCGACCGGCCGCGTCCCGGCCGCCCACAACGCGAGCTGGCCGCCGGCCGAGTGCCCGAGCAGCACGACCGGTCCGTCGCCGGGCGGCCCCACCTCGTCAAGGTGCCGGAGGGCTGCCGCCACGTCGTCGAGTGTCGCGGGCACGCCTCCACCGGTGCCCAGCCGCCGGTACTCCACGTTCCAGCTCGCCCACCCCCGCAAGGCGAGGTCGGCGCAGAGCGCCCGGGTCGTCTCGCGCCCGAACCGGGAGCGCCAGAATCCGCCGTGGATCACCACGACGAGACCGCGTGGCGATGCACCGGGAGGGAGCCGCAGATCGGCTTCGTGGTCAGGAAGAGGCCCGTAACGATGGGTTTCCACGGAAACGTCGTGCTGGTCGGACCAGTCTGCGAGTTCGGCCAAGAATCGGTCCAGATCCACCGGGATGCCTCCTCGAAGCGGCTGTCAGGGACGAAGGTGCGACAGAAGCCCGCAGCGCCGGCCGATCCAGGCGGTGCGGCCGCTGTCAGGGTACGCCTAGCCCCGCCCGAGTCCCATCCACTCCACGGCCCTTGGCACTGCGCGGGCGTCTTGTACGGCATGGCTTCGGAAATCGCGGGACGCCGACGGCTGGGCCTGGACCGCCCGGATGCTCATGGACGGCACTCGAACCCCTGCACACGACCTTCGGGCTTGGTCAGCCGGGCGGCAGAACGGTGACACCGTAGCGGGCCGCCGCGGCGGCGACCGCCGCCACGTCGGGGGCGGCGGGCTCGGGCAGCTCATTGCCGGGGGCGGGCCGGCCGATGGCGGCGAAGAACCGCTCAAACCCGGCCGGGGTGAGCAGCACCAGGCAACGGACCTCATCGGTCTGAACGTGCAGGCTGTGCGGAATTCCCCGGGGCAGGAACACGAACTCCCCCGGCCCGGCGCTGACCGTGGTGTCATCGCCGATGGTGGCCGCCAGCCGCCCGTCGAGGACGTAGAACGCCTCGTCCTCGTTGGCGTGCACGTGGCGGGGCGGGTCACCGGCCGGGCTGAGGCGCTGCTCGAGCACCGCCAGCCGGCCGTCGGTGTCCGCGGCCGTCGCGACATACCGCATCCAGGTGTTGTGCATCCAGATCATCTCGCCCGCGCGGGGCGTGACATCGTCAGTCACGGCGCTGCCATCCCTCTCCTTCATGTACTGCCCTGTGCAGTAAGCACTCCTTCAGTGCCCCCAGTACGGCAGGGCCAGTCTTCCCACCCGGGAGGGTTCGCCCCACCGCCCCCGCCGTGGGCCGCCCAGCGGCGCCGCTACCACCGCGCTCAGTGACCAGTGCCCATATGGTCACCCGCCAGAGCGCCTCGAAGAGGACACCAACGCTCATCTTGCTCGCGCCGGCCGTACGGTCGACGAAGGTGATCGGCACCTCCGCCACCGTGAATCCGTGACGTACGGCTCGCAGCGTGAGATCCACCTGGAAGCAGTAACCCCGCGACTCCACGCCGCCGAGAAGGATCTTCTCGAGTGCGGCGGCCCGGTAGACGCGGAACCCGCCCGTGGCGTCGGCGACGGGGAGGCGGAGCGCCAGCCGTACATAACGGTTCGCCAGCCGTGAAAGCAGTTCCCGTCTCCGTGGCCAGTTCGCCACGCGGCCGCCAGGCGCCCAGCGCGAGCCGACGACAAGGTCGGCGTGCTCCGCCGCGTGCAGCAAGGCGGGGAGCCGCTCAGGCGGATGTGAGCCGTCGGCATCGATCTCCACCAGCATGTCGAACCCCCGGGCGAGTCCCCAGCGGAAGCCCGCCAGGTACGCGGCGCCCAGCCCTGCCTTGCGTTCCCGATGCAGGACGTGCACGCCGTCGAGTTCGGACGCGAGCCTGTCTGCGATCAGGCCCGTCCCGTCCGGGCTGTTGTCGTCGACGACGAGAATGTGGGCGGCGGGTGCGGCTGCGCGGATCCTGCCGACGATGCCGGGGAGGTTGTCTCGTTCGTTATAGGTCGGCGTGATGACCAAGACGGTGTTCATGCTCGTTCCTCAGCTCGCGTGCTGAAAGTCGGGCCAGGCGGTCATCCACGGAGTCCGCGGTCCTGAGCAGACCGTGATGGGCAGGCCCTGCTCTTCGTTCGCGACTCCGGTGCCGTGATCGATGACCCCGGCGGATTCACAGAGCGCGAAGCGTTGCCGCAGACGCTCGGGCGGCAGCCCGACGGCGACTACCGTCTGCGCCGTTTCTGGCGGCGGCCCTTGGTGCCACAGCTCGTTGTGGCCGCTGTAGACGGGAATGTCCGGTGCGAACCGGTCCAGTGCGCCGGCCTCGCCATAGTTGGAGGTGAGCACGATCGTCCCCGAAGGCAGCGCCCGGTGCACCCCGGCCACCTGGGCGACGAACTGCGTCCAGCCCACCGACTCCCTGGACACCTCGTTGGGTGAGGAACCGAGCGCCGCGAGTGGGAGCAGCGGCAGCGCCACGGCGATCCCGATGACCGAGCTGCCGAGCAGTCCCCACCACACCATCCGGCGCCGGGCGACCCGGCTCTCCATCCACGCGGTGGTGGGCACGCAGCCGGCCACGAAGGCGAAGATCAGGCTGCCGGCGACATAGTCCGCCCGTCCTCCTGACACCAGCCCGAGCAGGATCGTCACCAGAGTCGCGATCGTCAGTGGCCGGGTCTCCTGCCGCCGACGCAGCCAGAGCCACCCGACGACGGCGATCACGAACGCTCCCATGCTGAGCAGCGCCACCAGCATGGGCACGAACATGATCCGATTCACGGGTTCGCTGAGCGTGGCAGCCATGGTGAGCTGAGGCCAGCCGTTGGCGGCCTGGTAGAGAAGATTCGGAGAGGCGATGACAGCGGCCAGGAACGCGCCGGACCAGAACCATCTGTCGCTGAAGACGGCGCGCGGCCCCTTCACTGCCAATCCGACGGTGATGAGCAGGCCGGTGGCCAGCCCGGTGATCAGCAGGACGATGAGGTGCTTGTTGAACGTGGCGGCTCCCGCGATGGCGCCGGCCGCCACCCACCATCGTCCGTCGCCGCGCAGCAGGGCACGGAGCACGAACAGGAGGCAGGCCGTCCAGAACACGAAGTCGGCCGATTGGGTCAGCAGGGTGTGTCCGGCGAGCAGGGGGAACATCCCGGTGCCGAGGCCGGCGGCGGCGAGCGTCTGCGCGTTTCTGCGACCGCCGAGCTCCCGCGTGATCGCGGCACCGATCAGGATCAGCAGTCCCGCGCACAGCGCAGGGACGACCCGCAGCCCGACGATGGTGTCCCCGAACAGCTCCGTGGACAGCCGCGCCAGAAGCGGGGTCAGTGGAGGCTGGTCGAAGTACCCCCAGGCGGGAGACTGACCGAGCATGCGGAAGTAGAGCTCGTCGCGGTGGTAGCCGTACCACGGGCTCAGCATCAGCAAAGTGACTACGACGACGCCCGCGATGGAAGCGATGGTCCGCCAGGCGAAGGCCGGGAGCGAGGGAGCGGTGATCTGAAGACGGGGGGTTTGAAGAAGCATGCCTCCACGGTTTCCGATGGGCCGCTCCCTGTCGTCTGGCCGGGAACAGAACGTGGAGTCAGACCCCAGGCATAGGCGGTGGCTCCCCAGGGCGGACCACGCCGTGGTCGAACGCGAAGACGACCGCGGCGGCCCGGTCGCGCACCGCCAGCTTCGTGAAGATCCGGCCGACGTGGGTCTTGATCGTGCCCTCGCCGACCACGAGATGACGGGCGATCTCGGCGTTCGTGAGCCCTCGGCCGATGAGCTTGAGCACGTCGAGCTCGCGAGAGGTGAGGTCGCCGAGCCGCCGAACCGCGTCGGGGTCGGTCACCGGATCTGTGCGATAACGTCGCAGGACCCGCCCGCAGACGGCGGGATCCAGCCAGCCGTCGCCTGCCGCCACCGCCCGGACGGCACGCTGGATGTCCTCGGCCGGAGCGTCTTTGAGGCAGAATCCTGACGCGCCCGCCCGCAGAGCTGCCGCGAGAACGCTGTCCTCACCGAACGTGGTCAGCACCAGGATGCGGGACGCCGGATCCGCGGCGAGTAACGCACGGGTGGCCTCGACTCCGTCCATCCGCGGCATGCGAATATCCATGACCACGGCGTCGGGCCGGACGCGCGCGACCTCCGCCAGCGCGGCCTGGCCGTCGGCCGCCTCACCGACCACGTCGAATCCGTACGGCTGGCGCAGGATCGTTCGCAGCCCTGCCCTGGCGAGCTCCTGGTCGTCGACGAGCACCACCGAGATCATGCCGGCAGCTCCGTCCGCACGACCCACCGGCCGTTCTCGGGGCCGGCAGTGACGTGGCCACCGACCATGCGCACTCTGTCGGCCATCGCGCGAAGTCCCATGCCGCTATTGTGCCGAGGTGGGCGGTCGGGCAATGGATTGGTGACCGTGGCCCGCACAGCACCTTCCTCCGATATGCGCAGCCGTACCTCGACGGAACACCGCGGAGCGTGGCGGCTCGCGTTGGCCAGTGCCTCCTGCAAGAGCCGGTAGAGCACCATCCCGGTCGTCGGGCTCACCGCCGACAGCTCACCGTCGACGCTCGACTCGAGTTCCAGACCCGCCGTCCGGTATTCCTCGAAGAGCTCGGGAAGCCGGGGCGCGGTGGGCTGGGGAGCGACCACGGCAGGATCGGAGCCTTCCTCGGCAAGGACACTGACCACCCTTCGCAGCTCCGCCATGCTCTGCCGGGCGAGGCGCTCGGCCTCGGCGATCCCCGCCGCTGCTTCCTTGGGATCGTGCTCGAGCGCCAGCCGTACACCGCCCAGATGCAGCACCGTCACGGCGAGCGTGTGCGCGACGATGTCGTGCAGATCGGCGGCGAGCCGCTGCCGCTCGGCCAGGGCGGCGGCAGCGGTGGCGGCGCTCTCCGCCCGGTGCAACCGCTCGCCCACCTCAATGCGGTAACGCGCGGCCCAGCCGCTCCAGAAGACGAGGGTCACGGCGGCCAGCCAGTTCGGCCACCCGGGGTCGGGCGAAGTGAACGCCGCCGTGACCACCACGGAAAGCGAGGCGAGCCAGATGACGATGCCCGGCCAGAGCCGCAGGGTCAGCGCGACGAACGCGATGTAGAGCACCAGAATGAACCAGCCGATGCTGTTGACCGCGAGCCCCGTGAGCGCTGCTATGGCCGCAGGAGCCAGGAGAGCGGCCACCTCGGCGGGACGGCCTGGCCCCGCACGCACGATGACGAGACAGACAACGATAAGGGCGGCCCCTCCGGCGAACGGCCAGACGCAGTCGCAGCCACGCGTGATCGTTTGCACCCACGACAACCCAACTAGCAGCATCAGCAGCCCGAGGCCGGCCGGTAACAGCCAGCGGGGAGTCACCACCACCCGCTCATCGTAGGAACAGCCGGCTCCCCGCACATCCACCCAGAGTGATACCCGCCATCCACCCACGGTCAGAGAGGCGACTGCCCGGCGTCAGTTCGAACGATTGCGCGATCAGCACGCCAACGACGTGATCGCGCTCGTTCGCCTGGTCGATGGCGGTGCGCTCAAAGGCCAAGCCGGAGATCGACTCATCGCCGATCTGCGCGCCTGGGACAATGGCTTCAAGGACTTCTTGGATCGGGCCTTGTCCGTGCTGGACTCCCTCAAGCGGGTCGACCCGGCCAAGGGGCGGCCACCCGATGAGCCCGATGTCGCTGGGTATCGAACTGTACGGCCCGACCCATGCCATCGGCCCGCAGATGAGCGACCAGATCCCCTCGCTCCAGGGCCGCGCGGGGCACAGGAGGAGGCCGGGGCCCCGGACGGGACCCCGGCCAATCACTGATCAGGACTTACTTGTCGGAGCGCTCGGTCACCCTGATCGCGTTGACCAGCGGCTTGCCCGCGCTGCTGACGAAACGGACATTGAGCTGGCCGTCGGTCACCTCGGTGGTGAAGGTCCGCGTATGCGCGGTGTAGGTGCCCACCTTCAGCGCGATGTCGAGGTTGGGCAGTACCTCGGCGTCCTCGATCAGGACGTCGAAGACGCGCTTGTTGGCCTTGGTGCTCTCAACCTCGGCGAAGCCCAGCTCGACGGTGTAGGTGCCGTTCGGCACGTTGTCGAACCGGTACTCGTACATGCCTTGCCGATTGGTGCGGTACGTCATCTGGTTGTCGGTGCCCGCGATGGTGCGGCTGGTGGACTTGGTGGAGGTGCTGCCGAGGTAGCCGACCCCGGTGGTGGTGGTGTAGGCCCGATCCTGGTACCAGGTGTCACCGGCCGCGTCCACGCTGGAGGTGTTCGAGGCCGAGTCGATGGCGGCCTGGTAGGCCGGGACGATGACCTTGACCGGAATGCTGATCGTCGGTGTCCTGCCGCTTTCCGACGTGACCACCAGGGTGGTCTCCAGGATCGTGCCCCGCTCGGCGGCGGAGGTGTCGATCCCGAATGTCAGCGTGGTCGTGCCGCCGGTTGCCAGGTTCCCGGTGGCCGGGGTGAGGGTCAGCCACGGGGTGGCGCCCTCGACGGTGAAGGCGGTGCCCAGGCCTGGGTTGCTGAGTTCCAGTGTCCTGGTCCTCGTCTGCGCGACCGGGACCACCACCTCGAGGCTGTCGAGCGAGGCCGCCACCGCGCCGGTGCGCAGCGTGGCAGAGCCCTCAGCCACCCCGGCGCCCTCAAGGGTCACCGTCTTGGTCGTGCTCTCGTAGTGCGGCGCCGCCAGTTCGACCTGGTAGTCCCCGGCTGGGTACTGGGCGGCGTAGGTGCCGTCGGCGAGGGTCGTCACGGTGCCGGCCACCGTCTCACCCGACTTCACGGTCACTGTGGCACCCGCGACGGCCTCGCCGTCGTTGGCGTCGGTGACCGAGCCGTACAGGATGCCGGTCTTGGTGGGCTTGAAGTCGATGCTCAGCCCTTCGGACAGGACGGGCTTGTTCAGCGAGTACTGGAAGGCGACGGTGCCGGTGTGGTTCTCGATGCCGATGGTGGCCTGGTCCCCGGTCTCCCGGCTGACCGTCGGGTCGATGTCCTTGTAGCGGAAGCCGATCGAGCCGTCCTCACCCAGCAGCACCTCGAAGGACAGCCGGGACGTGCGGGGATTGTAGAAAGCGGCGTTGCGGTACTCCACCACGTACGTCCTGCGCGGGCTGGTGCCGGTGACCCGGGTGTAGACCCCCGAGTCCGCGTCCAGGTAGAGGTCGTCCCACAGGGCGTAGAGCGCGGCGTTCGGCGTGCCGGTTGCGGGGATGGTGACGTTGGTGCTGCCCAGCGTGGTGCCGTTGAACACGATGCCGCCGTTGACGCCGATCCGCCCGGAGGTGTACGGCGTGCCGTACAGGTTGAAGGTGAACGGCAGGGTGAAGGTGGCGGTGGTGCTGTCACCGGTCAGGGTGACCGGGTCGGTGCCCTCGACCCAGGGCTCCTCGCCTGCCGTGCAGGTGTAGCCGTAGGAGTCGATCCGGTCGGCCAGATTGACGTCGGCGGTGATGTCACCGGTGACCGAGATCGCCTTGGTCGCGTCCGCAGCGCAGAGGTCGGGCGAGGCGAGCTCCAGGCTGTAGTCGCCCAGTGGCAGGGTCAGGTCGTACTTGCCCTCGTCGTCGGTGGTCGCGGTGACCGGGGTTCCCGTCACCGTGATGGCGGCGCCGGCCGCGACCCCGGCCCGGCTCCTGACCGTGCCACTCACCTTGCCCGAGGGGGCGGCCGTCAGTGCGATGTCCTTGGTGACCGTCTCGTTTTCAAGGACGGTCGCGGTCATCGTCGCTGTCTCGTAACCGAACTTGATCGCCGTGATCGTGTAGTCGCCCACGGAAAGGTTCTTGGACTCGTAGGTGCCGTCGGCGCCGGTGACCACCGAGCGCTTGATCGGACCCTCGATGTTCAGCGTCACGCCGGAGAGGGGCTCGCCTCCCGAGGTGGCCTTGCCGGCCAGAATGCCGGTCGGGCCGTGCGGCGCCATGGAGACGGCCGCGTAGGTGTCGAGCTTGCCCTGGCCCCAGACATTGTTGTCCGCTGCTGTGCCGCCGCAGGTGACGTTGTTGACGTCGAGGGCCGTCTGGTCGAGCAGGGCCCGGGTCTCGGCCAGGTTGCCGCGCAACGCGGGAGAGTAGGACCAGATCAGCGCCACCGTGGCGGTCGTGTGCGGTGTCGCCATGGAGGTGCCGGTTTTGGACCCGTAGCCGCCGCCGGGCAGGCTGGAACGGACATTCACCGCGGGGGCCGAGATGTCCGGCTTGATGTCGCCATTGATGCCGGGGCCGCGCGAGGAGGAGGTGTAGACGTTGCCTGCGCTGTCGAACCCGCCGCTGGCGTAGCTCTGCTGGTAGACGCCGGGGCTGCCCGCGGTGCCGCAGGAGGATCCGGCATTGCCGATGGCGAAGGACGGGAAGATCCCGGCGGCGACCCACGAGTCGACGATCTGCGTGTACCACAGATCCACCGTGTCGGCGCCCCAGGAGTTGTTGACCGCGTCGGGGGCGAGGTCGGGGCGGGGGTTCTGCCCGTTGGCGTCCGTGGGCGCGGCGATCCACTGGCCCGCGGCCAGCAGGTGCTCACGGGCACAGCTGCTGGAGCCGCAGCCCTTGGTCGCGATCCACTTGGCGCCGGGCGCCACGCCGATCTGGTTGGCGCCGTCCTCGCCCACCATGGTGCCCATGGTGTGGGTGCCGTGGCCGTTGTTGTCACAGGGGACGCCGCCGGTGCACAGGCCAGTGGCGTCGAAGAAGTTGTACGCGTGGCTGTAGGAGCCGTCCGCGTTCAGGCCCCGGTACTTGGACTTGACCGCCGGGTGGGTGTAGTCGACGCCCGAGTCGAGGTTGGCGACGACGATGCCTTCGCCCTTGACTCCGAGTTCGGTCCACACCCTGGGCGCGTTGACGGCGCTGATGTTCCACTCGACGGCGTTGACCGAGGGCTCGTCCTTGCCCGGCTCGGGCATGTCGATCGCGATCTCGTCGTCGGCCTCGATGGCGGCGACCTCGGGCAGTTCGGCGATCCGCTCGAGCGTCGCGGTGTCGCCGATGACCTTGACCATGTTGACGATCCAGAACGATTCGTACTCGGCCTGCTCCTGGTCGAGCAGGGCGATCAGGTTCTTCTGGGTGAGCTCGGCCGTCTGTGTCTTGGCCGCATAGACCGCCTCGGCCTTGGCGACCTTGTCGGTGGCCTGCTGGGCGGTTAGGAGGTTGGCCTGGTCCTTCAGACGCACCCAGTAGACGGCCTTGTCCTCCTTGTCGAGCTGCCGAAGGACTTCGGCCTCCGTCTTCGCCTGAACGGCGTCGGGCGGGTCGTCGTTGGCGAGGGCCGGTCCCGCGGCCAGGGGTAAGGCCACGGCCGCGAGGATGCCGGCGATGGTCGTGCGCCATCGCCTGGTGTTTCGATCCACAGTGCTCCTTGAGGGGGCTCGAACTATCCGATGATCACGTGGGTGCGAGATCATCTGACAGTGATAGTCAGGCAAGGTCGTTTATGGATCAACGGAGTTCTCGTGACGTATCAGCGACACGGCGGCAATACGTCAGGTAAATAGACCCGCAAGGCTCGATAGAAAGGGAGGTTTGATTCTTGTTACACACTTTCGGTCTTAATGACCTGGAGGAAAACGCCTATCTCGCCCTGCTCCGCCTGCCCGCGAGCGACGAGAGCGACCTCTCAGAGCGCCTGGGGCGCCCCGCCGAGACGGTTTCCGTAGCCGTTGATCACCTGGTCAAGGAGGGGTTCATCCGGCGGGCCGGCAACCGGCTGCACGCCGTACAGCCGGACGTCGCCTTCGGACCCGGGCTGCTGCGCCGCCACGGAGAGATGCAGCGGGTGCAGACGTTCATAGCCACTCTCATGGAGGAGTATCGCGAGCGTTCCGCCCTGCGTGACGCCCGTGAGGCGGTGGAGGTCGTGATCGGCGCTGCCGAGGTCATGGCTCGCTGGCAGCACCTGCAACGCGCGGCCCAGGAGGAGGTCAAGAGCCTGGCCAAGGAGCCGATCGTGATCTCGGCCGACAACCAGGCTCAGCGGGCGGCCATGGCCTCCGGCATTGTCTACCGGACCGTGTATGAGCGCACGATGATCGACGTGCCCGGCGATCCGTACCAGCTGGCCTGGTCGGCCGCCAATGGCGAGCTGATGCGTATCGCGATCGACGTTCCCACCAAACTGATGATCTTCGATGGGCGGGCGGCATTCGTACCATTGATGTCGGCCAGTGTTGAACCTGCCGCCCTGGTGATCACGTCGGGCACCTTGCTGGGCGTACTCAACTGGGTGTTCGAAACCGTGTGGGCAGGTGCAGTGCCCTTCCCCGCGACCGAAAACACGCTCGGCCCAGAGGATCGGCGGCTGCTTTCTCTTATCATCGCCGGGTACACCGATCGCGCGATCGGCAAGCAGTTCGGCCTCAGTCATAGGACCGTGCAGAGGCGTGTGCGCCAGCTCACCCGTCTGGCTGGTGTGGAGACCAGGCTCCAGCTCGTCTGGCACGCGGCCAAGCATGATTGGCTGTGACGCCGAGTCCGAAGGGGAGTGCGCCACCCGCGGGCTGAGGCAAGCTTTCTGGCCCGTGGCCGTTTCGACGGCTGCATCCTCCGGTTCTGCTGCAGCACGTCTCCAACCCCGCGGGCGTCCTGCGGGCCGTGCACGAGGTGCTGCCGCCGGGCGGGGAAATCTATGTGATCGAAGAGGACCTCACCTTCCTGACTGACCACGCGGCAGGACTGGCTGCGGTTCCGGGTGGTGCGTGACGCCTGGCCGAGGGTCACTGCTGCTTCAGGCACCGACAGCTTGATCGGCGCCAAGCTCCCCACGCTGGTCGAAGGCGCCGGTTTCGTCGTCGACGACTTCGACATAACGTTGCGCAACAAACGTCGAGATGGGCACCGGGTTCGGCGACTTCATGGTGAGCGCCCTGCGCGTGTTCCAGAGAACAATGCCGGATCTGGTCACCGACCACGAGGTGCGTGCCACGGTTGCCGGGTTCGAGAGCTCGCGCGCCGACCACACCAGCCGCTACGTCGCCACGTACCCGCAGTTTATGGTGACCGCCACGGAAAAGGCCTCGGGCGTCCCGCTATAGCTGATCTATACCGCGCCTCTCTACGCTCATCGCAATGAGGCAGCGAACCGGAACCGTCTTCATCGTCATCGCCGCGGCCCTGACCGTGATCGGCACGTTGATCCACATCTTTCCCCCGCACCTGACGGTGGTCACGGTGTTACTCGGGCTGGCTGGGGCGCTCTGCTACACCGTCGGGGTTGCCCTGATCGGCGGCTGGCCGCGACAGGTTCTGGTCCGGCCCGTGGCATCGATTGTCATAGTGGTCCTCGCCTGCGGGATGTGGGGTGCCCTCATAGGCCTCGCGCCCGTGGCCGGCGGAACGGTCGCGCTGGCGGCGCTCGGCGAGAGGCAGACGTGCACGGTGACTGAGGTCGATACGGAGACCACGCGCGCACGGGGAGGAAGGACGAATACCACCTATGTGCACACGGTCCGCTGCCCGGGCGCACGCGTCCACGAGATCCGGACGGGGGAGGAGGACCGGCACGACCAGGGCTTTCCCGCCGAGGTCACCGCGGACTCGAAGGGGCTGATGACGGCGAGGTTCGTTGCGGGCGCATACCAGTGGACCGGGGTTGGAGTGTTCGCGGTGCTGGTTCTGTGCGTGTCCGCGCTTCCGTTCTTCGCCCGTCGCGTCGCCGCCGCCGCCGCCGTCGGCACCGGGAGGGTTCCCCCACCACCCGCACCGTGGGTTGCCCGGTCGCGCCGCCGCTAGGGTGCTGGCCCGAACCCTGGCGTGCAGCGTACGCTCGGCACGGTTCCCCGAGGAGAATCCGAGCTCCGGTACGTTCACCAGGAGGAGCGCATGACCGTACGCGTGGAGCGCCAGGGGCCGGTCATCACCGTGGTGATCAGCAGGCCGGAGGCGCGCAACGCCGTCGATCGCAAGACCGCCGACGCCCTGGCGGACGCGTTCCGTGCTTTCGAGGGCTCCGACGCCGACGTGGCCGTGTTGTGGGGCGAGGGTGGCACGTTCTGCGCAGGGGCCGACCTCAAGGCGCTCGACAATCATGTCGGTGAGGAGGGTGACGGGCCGATGGGGCCGACCAGGATGCGCCTGGGCAAGCCGGTCATCGCCGCTGTGTCCGGGCACGCCGTCGCGGGCGGGCTGGAGCTCGCGCTCTGGTGCGATCTGCGGGTGGCGGAGGAGGACGCGGTGTTCGGGGTGTTCAGCCGCCGTTGGGGCGTGCCGCTGATCGACGGCGGCACCGTGCGCCTGCCCAGGCTTATCGGGGCGTCCAGGGCCATGGACATGATCCTCACTGGGCGACCGGTGGGCGGGCGGGAGGCATACGAGATGGGGCTGGTCAACCGGCTCGTCCCTACCGGGACGGCCCGGCGGCACGCCGAGGAGCTGGCGCGCGAGATCGCCCGCTTCCCGCAGGCCTGCCTGCGCGGCGACCGGCTGTCGGTGCTGGAGCAGGACGGGCTCGGCGAGGAGGAGGCCATGCGGAACGAGCTGCGCCACGGCCTGGTTTCCCTGCCCGACGCCGCTGAGGGAGCGGCCCGCTTCGCCGCCGGCGCCGGCCGCCATGGTGAGTTCGGCGCGATCTAGTGGCAGTTGCTCGACCGATGGGCGTGGCGGGAGGACTGGTGGGCGGATTTTCTGGGGATGGTCGTCGCTCGGTTCGGTAAGCAGGACCCACAACCGGCCCAGGAAATAAACTGGTGTCACCGTACGGCGACAAGTAGGCTGATGTCGCCGAACGTTGACAACTGCTGAGGTGCCATGTACGTGAGAACTCCGATGGAGCTTGGCGCGCTCGTACGTGAGCGACGCCGGGCGCTTGGCCGGACGCAGCAGGCGGTGGCGGACGAGGTCGGGGTGAGCCGTCAGTGGATCGTCCGACTGGAGGGCGGCCGGAACACGCTGGAACTCGGCCTGGTCATGCGGACGCTGGGCGTGCTGGGACTCACCATGGAGATCAACGATCGTGCCGTGCCCAGGCGGGCGATGCCCCCTGGCCATCCCATCGACCTGGATGAGGTCCTCGCAGCCGTACGAAGGAACCCCTGATGCCCGGTCGCACGCTGATGGTCCTGCTGAACGGCATCTGCGTCGGTGAGCTGACGCAGGACGCCATGGGCCGGATCCGGTTCTCCTATGACCAGGAGGTGCTGCGCAGTTCGTCCCCTTGCGCCACTACGAGCGGGTTCTCGATGCGGGTGGCGTCGAATGGCTGGACGAGGCGGGATCGCGCAGATAGTGCACGGCCTGAACCACGACTCCGCTGCATGGCACTCCGGTCCGGAGGAAGGGCAGTTCAGCCTTGCTGGAGTGCAGGCCAAAGTGGCGCTCCTATGCGAGGGTGGCAAATGGGGACGAACGTGGGGGCGGATCCCTACAACGCACATCATCAAGCCGGCCATCCCCGACCTCATCGACCAGGACGTCAACGAGCACCTCTGCCTCCGCGCCGCCCGGGCCGTGGGGTTGACCGCGGCTCGGACCGATATCCGGACCTTCGGCGACCAGACCGCCGTGGTCGTTGAGCGCTATGACAGGCTCCGGGCGAACGATGTGTGGGTCCGGGTGCACCAGGAGGACCTATGCCAGTCCCTCGGAATCCATCCAGTGCACAAATACCAGAGTGAGGGCGGCCCTGGCCCTGAGGAGATCGTCGGCTTGTTCCGCCGGGTGCAGCCACCCCATGAGGCGCAGGGTTCGGTGCGGGCTTTCGTGGACGCGCTCGTCTTTAACTGGTTGCTGGCCGGGACCGACGGACATGCCAAGAATCGAGGAGCTGGCTCGCACGTTGCCCGATGCGCTGTCCGACGCCGCGGCCGCTCCAGAGGTCCGCTCTTTGGGACGACCACTGCCGGGCACACTGGTGGATGCCGCGGCGGCGCGGGTCTCCGGCCTGCTGCGCCTGCCACGTGCCGCCGGGCGCGGATGACACGGAGAAATGAGAGGGACGCCGCGTATCGTGACCGTATGCCTGACATCAAGGTCGCCGGGCGCGAGGTCCGCGTCACCAGCCCAGACAAGGTGGTCTTCCCCCAGGCCGGGCACACCAAGCTCGACCTGATCCGCTACTACGAGACGGTGGGGGAGGCCGCGCTGCGCGGCGTGCACGGGCGGCCGATGGTGCTCAAGCGGTTCGTGCACGGGATCGAGCAGGAGGCGTTCTTCCAGAAGCGCGCCCCGGCCAAGCGGCCCGACTGGATCGAGGTGGCCGAGCTCAAATACCGGTCGGGGCTCAGCGCCGAGGAGGTTGTGTGCACCGACCTGGCGCAGCTGCTGTGGGTGGTCAACCTGGGGTGCGTCGATCTCAACCCGCATCCGGTGCGCTCCGACGACCTCGCCAAGCCCGACGAGCTGCGCATCGACCTCGACCCGGTGCCGGGCGTCGACTGGGCCGACGTGCTGAAGACCGCCCAGGTGGCGCGGGAGGTGCTGGCCGACCACGGGCTGGTGGCCTGGCCCAAGACGTCCGGGTCGCGCGGGTTCCACGTGTACGCGCGGATCGAGCGGCGCTGGCCGTTCGCGAAGGTACGCAAGGCGGCCGAGACGGTGGCGCGGGAGGTCGAGCGGCGAGCCCCCGACCTGGCCACCAGCCGGTGGTGGAAGGAGGAGCGGCACGGCGTGTTCGTGGACTTCAACCAAAACGCCTATGACCGGACCGTGGCCTCCGCCTATTCGGTGCGTGCCGTGCAGGACGCCCGGGTGTCCACGCCGCTGACCTGGGACGAGGTGCCCGGGTGCCGGCCGGAGCTCTTCACCATCGACACCGTGCCCCAGCGGCTGGCCGAGATCGGCGATCCCTGGGAGGACATGGACCTGCACGCCGGGTCCCTGGACGGGCTGCTGGCGCTCGCCGAGGAGCTCGGGCCCGCACCCAAGCCGCCCAAGGGCAGTGGGCGCAGGCAGCAGACGATGCCGGTCATCGAGATCGCGAGAGCCGAGCACAAGGACGAGGCGATGGCGGGGTTCGAGCGGTGGAAGGCCCGGCATCCCGAGGTGGCGGCCAAGCTGGAGCCCGCCGACGTGCTGGTGGACGGGATGCGGGGGCGCAGCAGCGTGTGGTATCGCATCCGGGTCAACTTGCAGCATGTGCCGGAGGGGGAGCGGCCGCCCCAGGAGCCGCTGGAGGTCGACTACGACCCCTGGGGCGGCGCCTCCGGCCCGCCCGGTGCCTGAGCTGCCTGGTGCCCGAGCTGCCTGGCGTCAGCCGCGGGTCGGGCGTTCGTAACCCTCGTCGCCGCCGTAGACGTGCCGGTCGGGGTCCTGCTCCGGCTGGGTGGCCGGGCTGGTCGGGGAGGCGGTGTGCTCGGAGGCGAAGTCGTCCGAGAGGACCGGCGGGGGTGGGGCCAGGTAGTCCTGCCAGGTGATCTCGCCCTTGGGGGTCGCGTCCGTGGTCAGGAGGTCGGCGCGCATGGACGCGTACAGACGGCCGGGGTAGCGGACGGGCAGGCAGGCGCGGCGCAGGTGCTGGGCACGCAGCCAGGTCCTGGTCAGCTCCGCGGTGTCGAGCACCTGTGGGCCTCCGTACTCGATCTCGGTGCGCTGCGGGCCGGCGGCCAGCAGGCCGGCCGCCTGGGCGGCGACCTCGCCCGTGTGGACCGGCTGCCAGGGCACGGTCGGGTCGACCGGCAACACCGGCAGCGCGGAGAAGTCCCGCAGCCGCTGGTGAAGCCACTGGTGGAACGGGGTGGCGCGGAGCACCGTCCAGCCCAGGCCGCTCTCTTCGACCAGGCGCTCGGCCTCCAGCTTGTACCGGAGATAGCCGACGGGCGCGCGGTCCGCGCCGACCATCGAGGTGAGCAGCAGGTGGCCGACCCCGGCCTCGCGGGCGGCCATCACGAGCAGCCGGGTGCCCGGGATGTCCACCGCGCCGCGCCCCTTGCGGCCGCTCGTGGCCAGGTGCGCGATCGCCTCCACACCGGCGACGGCTTCCGGCACGCCGTTGCCGGAGAACAGGTCGCCCCACATCCACTCGACGTTCCCGCGGCTCTCCCTCTTGGTACGGCTCAGCGCCCGCACCTGGTGACCCGCCTTGACCAGCGCGGGCACCAAGGCCCTGCCCAGCGTGCCCGTGGCTCCCGTGACCAAAATGCGCATGCCGCCCCTCTACCCTCGAATCCGCACCCTTGACATGGGCGCGGCGATGTGGGGTAGGGCCGCTCGCATGGCTCGAATCGCATCGGAATCCTTGATCGAACGGCTCGCGGAGTGGGGCGTGGACACCGTCTTCGGCCTGCCGGGCGACGGCATCAACGGCATCATGGAGGGGCTGCGGCGCCATCGCGACCGGGTGCGCTTCGTCCTCGTCCACCACGAGGAGGCCGCGGCCTTCATGGCCACCGGCTACGCCAAGGCCACCGGGCGCATCGGGGTCTGCCTGGCCACCTCGGGGCCGGGCGGGATCCACCTGCTCAACGGACTCTACGACGCCAAGCTGGACCACGTGCCCGTGCTGGCGATCACCGGCATGCAGGAGACGTCCGTGCTCGGCACCGGCTACCAGCAGGAGGTCCACCTGGACAAGCTGTTCTCCGACGTGGCCGAGTACAACATGATGGTCACCAATCCGGCGCAGCTGCCGTCGCTGGTGGACCAGGCGGTCAGGACGGCGTACGCCCGGCGTGGGGTCTCCCATCTGACCCTGCCCAACGACATCCAGGTGGCCGAGGCGGGCGCGGACCCGTACCAGCACGTCGCGCCGGCCAGGCTGCCGCAGACCGCGCCCGTCTACCTGCGACCGTCCGGCATTCCCCGGCAGGAGGACGTCGAGTGGGCGGCCGAGGTGCTCAACCATGCCGAGCGCCCCGCCATGCTGGTCGGGCAGGGCGCGCTGCACGCCCGGCAGGAGGTGCTGGCCGTGGCCGAGGCGCTCGGCGCGCCCGTGGTCAAGACGCTGCCCGGCAAGGCCGTCATCCCGGACGACTCGCCGTACACGACCGGCGGGATCGGGCTGCTCGGCACCCGGCCGAGCGAGGAGCTGATGGACGACGCCGACGTGCTGTTCATGGTGGGCACGAACTTCCCGTACTCGAAGTTCCTGCCGGAGCCGGGCAAGGCGCGGGTGGTGCAGTTCGAGGCGGAGCCGACCAGGGCGGGGGCGCGGATCGCGACCGACGTGCCGGTGGTGTGCGATGCCAAGGAGGGGCTGGCGGCACTGCTGCCGCTGCTGTCCCGCCGGGACGGCAACGCCCATCTGGAGAAATATCAGCGAATGATGGCCGAGTGGCGGGCCAGCATGGACACGCTGGAGAACCCCGAGCGCGACCCGATCGCGCCGCAGTACCCCGTCTCCATGCTCGACGAGCTCGCCGCCGACGACGCCATCATGACGTGCGACAGCGGCACCGTCGCCACCTGGGCGGCCCGGCACTGGACGATCCGCGGCGAGCGCGAGTTCTACCTGTCGGGGACGCTGGCCACGATGGCGAACGGGCTGCCGTACGCCATCGCGATGCAGCACGCCTACCCCGGCCGGCAGGTCATCGCGTACGTCGGCGACGGCGGCTTCTCGATGCTGATGGCCGAGTTCCTGACGGCCGTCCAGCAGCGGCTGCCGATCAAGGTGATCGTCAACAACAACAACTCGCTCGGCCAGATCCTGTGGGAGCAGATGGTGCTCGGCTACCCGGAGCACGGCGTGCGGTACCCGGAGCCGGAGGCCGACTTCTCGGCCTGGGCCCGGTCGTGCGGCGGGTTCGGGGCCAAAGTGACCAAGTCGGACGACGTGGGCCTGATCATCGGGCAGGCGCTCGCGCACGACGGCCCGGCGCTGGTCGACGTGGACGTCAACCCGAACGAGCCGCCTTTGCCGGCCAAGGTCTCCTACGAGCAGGCCAAGAACTTCGCCCAGGCGTTCCTCAGGGGGCAGCCGCACCGGGCCGCCATCGCCACCACGTTGTTCAAGGACCGGATCCAGAGGATGGGGGACTAGCTTTCGCTATCGCGGCCGCGGCGTTCAACAGGGGATCGATGAGGCGGGGCAGCTCGCGGGCGCGCCGGGAGGCCACCACGATGCCCACGGCCGCCACGGGCCGCCCGTCCACCAGGATCGGGGCCGCGGCCGAGCACGAGCCCAGCGTCATCTCCTCGTACGTGAGCGCGTAGCCCTGGGCCCGGACCGCCGCCAGCTCCCTGGCCAGCCGGCCCGGCTCCGTGATCGTGTGCCGGGTGGGCCGCTCGAGCTTGCGGGCCAGGTAGGACTTGACGAACCAGTCGGGCTCGTACGCCAGCAGCGCCTTGCCCACGCCCGTCGGGTGCATCGGCAGCCGGCCGCCGGTCCTGGAGACGATGGGGACCGCGCGCCGGCCGTACACCTTGTCCACGTACAGCACCTCGAGTCCGTCGCGGACCGCCAGGTGCACGTTCTCGCCCGTGGTGACGAACAGCTCCTGCAACCAGGGATGCGCCAGGCCGAGCAGCCTGTCCGGGGCGAGCTGGCCCAGCTCCCACAGCCGCAGCCCCACCCGCAGCCGCCCGTCGGGGTCGCGGCTGAGCGCCTGCCACTCCTCCAGCTCGGCCACCAGCCGGTGCGCCGTGCTCAGCGGCACCCCGCTCCGCCTGGCCAGGTCCGTCAGCGTGAGCTGAGGGTGGGCCGCGTCGAACGCGCCGAGCAGGGCCAGCACCTTGGACGTCACGGTGCGGCCTGGCTCACGGGATCCGCCTGACATGCTCGTAATCATTCCACACCAATATTCCGCTCAGTGGAAGCAGACACTCGGCCTACCCCGCTCGAGGCAGGATGCTTCCCTCATGCGAACTCAGGTCGGGATCATTGGCGCGGGCCCAGCTGGCCTGCTGCTGTCTCATTTGCTCCACCTCCGCGGCATCTCCTCCGTGGTGCTGGAGAAGCGCAGCCGCGACTACGTCGAGCGGCGGGTGCGGGCCGGCGTGCTGGAGCAGGGCACCGTCGACACGCTTGTCGAGGCGGGCGTCGGCGAGCGGATGTTGCGCGAAGGGCTGCCGCACCACGGCATCGAGCTCAGGTACGGCGGCGCAGGCCACCGCATCCCGTTCGAGAAGCTCGTCCCCGGCAGGTCGATCACGGTGTACGGGCAGCAGGAAGTCGTCAAGGATCTCATCGCGGCCAGGCTGGCGGCGGGCGGCGACGTGCGGTTCGAGGTGGAGGACGTGGCCGTGCACGGGCTGGAGTCCGAGCCGTACGTGACGTTCGATGGCGAGCGGCTCGACTGCGACGTGATCGCCGGCTGCGACGGCTTCCACGGCGTGACCCGGCCGTCCATCCCCGAGGGCGTCCTGAGCGTTTTCGAGCGTGAATATCCCTTCGCCTGGCTCGGCATCCTGGCCAACGTCACGCCGTCATCGGAGGAGCTGATCTACACCAGGACCGAGCGCGGCTTCGCGCTGCACAGCATGCGCTCGCCCACCGTCAGCCGCTTCTACCTGCAGGTTCCCGCCGACACCCGGATCGAGGACTGGCCGGACGAGCGGATCTGGGACGAGCTGAAGGAACGGCTGGAGAGCGTGCCCGGCTTCACGCTGACCACCGGGGAGATCACCGAGAAGGGCGTCACGCCGATGCGGTCCTTCGTGGTCGAACCCATGCAGTACGGGCGGCTCTACCTGGCCGGGGACGCCGCCCACATCGTGCCGCCCACCGGGGCGAAGGGCCTCAACCTGGCCGTGGCGGACGTGCGCGTGCTCACCGAGGCGCTGGCCGCGTACTTCTCGGACGGCTCCACCGCGCTGCTGGACGGGTACTCGCAGGCGTGCCTGAAGCGGGTGTGGCGAGCGCAACACTTTTCGTGGTGGATGACGACGTTGCTGCACACGTTCGAGGACGACGACGCCTACGGGCGGCGGCTGCAGCTGTCGTATCTGGACTACGTCACCTCGTCCGAGGCCGCGGCTACGACGCTCGCGGAGAACTACGTCGGCCTGCCATATGGCAGCTGACCTTGGAAAATGCTTTAGGGTTGTTTGGTGGTCTTTGAGGAAGGTTGGGCGGCTTCGCCCTTTCGGTGGTTGATGGGCGAGCTAGGCGACACCCAGCTCGCGCGGATGGGCAGCGAGCCCGGGCTCGTCGCGGCCGTGGACCAGCACGCTGCTGTGCTGCGTGATGCGATCCCGCTGGATCGCGAGACCCTGGGCGACTACCTGCTCGGCTTCCTCGACGAGCTCCGCCACCGCGGCTGGGCCTTCACCGGCGAGCCCGCGGAGCTCGACGCCGCGGCCCTGCGGCTGACGGCGGTCTGCTGGCTCGCCCGCGAGCTCGGCTTCCTGAACGACGAACTCCCCGCCTGACCGGGGCCCACCGGACCCGCTGACCGGCGAGCCACCCGCCCCGCTCGGCTCGGAGGTGGGGCCGAGTGGGCGGGTCGCCGTCCGGGCCGGCTATGCGGCATGTCCGACGGTGGGTCAGCCAGGAGGCATCTCCGACGGTGGGTCAGCCAGGAGGCATGTCCGAGCGGGGCGGGCCCGAGGGCGGCGGCATGTCCGAGCGGGGCGGGCCCGACGTCGGCGGCATGTCCTCCGGCCGGGACGGAGCCCCCGGAGTGGTGCGGATGGGCGCCGTTTCCTCGGTCATCGCCGCGGCGTCCTGGCGCCCACGCTGGTACGCCTCCGCGTGCGCCTTGGCCTGCGGCGCCTCCTCCTCGATCCGGCCCAGCCAGCGCTCCCAGCGCTGCTGCATCGGCCGGACGAGCCCGCCGCCGATGCCGATGGCCGCGATGGCTCCTATGGTGGCGAGCACGGTGATCAGCACCGGAGTCGTGACCGTGGTGGCCACGCCGATCTGGTTGAGCGCCGCGATGATGCCCAGCGCCCAGATGAACACCGCCGCGGCGGTGGCGATCCAGCGGCCGTACGACAGCCCGCCGAGCGCCCCGTTCAGGATGTCCCTGACGCCCCTGGCGATGGCGCCGGCCACCACGATGATCACGATGGCGACGAGGGCCATGGGCAGCCAGGCCACCACGGCGGTCAGCAGCGCCGAGATCGGGTTCGGCCCGAAGACGCTGAACGCTATCTGCAGGGTGACCAGGATGATCGCGTAGAAGACGATCCTCGCCAGCAGGCCGCTGGCGTCGTACTTGCTCCGCTCCAGCCAGCGGCGCACACCACTGCGCTCCACCGCCCGCTCGAACCCCACCCGTTCCAGAATCTTGTTGACGATCTTCTCCAGAGCCTTGGCCACGATCCACCCGATGAAGAGAATCACCAGGAACGCGACCAGCCTCGGAACGAACGTCGCTATTTGCCGCCAGGCGTCTTGGATGCCCTGGCCTATGTTGATGTCCACGGTTTCCTCCTCCGAGGAGTCAATGCCACGGCGCTACCCGGGCCGAAACGGTCTATGCACGCAGCGGCATCAAAAGTTCGCGCTGGGCGACATTTCGCCGAGGGTCGGCATGCGGACGGCAAGGGATGCGCCAACGGCCTGCGGCTTCGCTAAGGTGAGCGGTCGTGCATCGCAGCCGCGTCTACGCCCTCCTCATCGACACCCCCGCGCCCGAGGCCGACCGGGCCGCGGCCTTCTGGGCGGCCGCGCTCGGCGCCACCGCCCGTCCCCTCCAGGGCGAGGAGCAGTTCATCTCGCTCCACCAGGCGATTCCCGGCCTCGTCACGGCCGTCCAGGCGGTCGACGACGCGCCCCGCTTCCACCTCGACATCGAGACCGATGACGTGGAGGCCGAGACGGCGCGCCTGGTGGCGCTCGGTGCGACCCAGGTGTCGCAGTGGATGGAGTGCCGGATCCTGCGCGCTCCCGGAGGGCATCTGCTGTGCGTGCTGCCCGTGGAGAGCGACAGGGAGGTGTTCGAGGCCGAGGCCAACACCTGGCCGTGAGACTCTTGGCAGGCCGCTTCAGCTTGGGCCGTCGGGTGACACGAGCAATGCGCCGAGGAGGAACCCTTCAGGCGCCGCCCCGCGCGGCCTTCAGCTGCGCGGCCGCGGCCTGCTCGAGGTGGACGAGGTCGGAGGCAACGGTGGCGAACGTGAAACCCTCGGCCAGGCGGCGGGCGGCCTGCTCGCCGGTGGGGTTGTGGATGCCGGCCGCGATCCCGGCCCGCTCGGCGGCCGTCCGGATGCGCTCCAGCGCCGCTTCGAAGACGCCGGCGACGTCGGGATCGTTCGGGAACCTGCCGCCGACGGCCAGGCACAGGTCGGACGGGCCGACGTACACGCCGTCCAGGCCGGGCGTGGCGCAGATCGCCTCGATGTTCGCCAGCCCGTCCGGCGTCTCGATCATGGCCAGGACCAGCACGCTCTCGTCGGCCTCCGCCGGAGTGGGGCCGATCCGCAACATGGAGCGCATGGGGCCGTAGGAGCGGCGGCCGGTGCCGGGGTAACGGGCGGCGGACACGGCCCGGGCCGCGTCCTCGGCCGTGTCCACGAGAGGCACGATCACGCCGCCCGCGCCGTAGTCGAGGGCTCTGCCGATGACCGCGGGGTCGCCGGACTCGACCCGCACCAGGCCGATCGAGCGGCCGCCGGCGTCGATGGCCATGAGGTTCGCCAGCAGGCCCGCATGACCGATGAGCCCGTGCTGGCCGTCCAGGGCGACGTAGTCGTACCCGAGCCGGGCCAGGCGCTCGGTGGCGACGGGTGCGTCAAGCACCACCCAGTAGCCGACGGCCCGTTCCCGGTTGCGGATCTTCCTGGCGAGCTCGGCTGCGGTCATGCGCTCTCGATCTCCTCTGCGCCGATGCGGATGTGCTTGATCACTTTTCGGTGGTAGGTGTAAGCGACGTGCACGTCCCCGTCGGCCGTCTGTGTGATCGACGGGTACGACAGCTCCCTGTTGAGCCCGTCGCGGGAGTCGTTCGTCATGCAGTAGCCGTCGCCCGTCTCCAGGTCGCGAAGGTCGGGCCAGGTGCGCCCGCCGTCGCGGGACAGTCCCAGCGTCAGCGGCGCCCGCGGCGCGCCCCAGAACGCCGCGCCGGAGCTCTGCCCGTGGCCTTCGATCTCGTCGTAGAGCGAGGTGCGCCGCTCGGTGGCGTCGGCCCGGCTGCTGCGGTTGAACGCCAGCGCCACCCGGCCGTCGGCCAGGTGGGTGGCCTGGATGGAGGAGTTGTTGTTGGGCAGGGCGGTGGGCACGGGCGCGCTCCACGTCCGGCCGTCCGGCGACCGGGACTCGTAGATCGCGTCCGCCCAGCGGCTGCGGAACAAGGCCAGCAGCGTGCCGTCGGCCAACGGGACGACGTTCATGTGCACGCAGCCGATGCTGTCCGGGATCTCCTGGGACGTCCAGGTCGTGCCGCCGTCCTCCGACACGTACAGGGCGCTGGTGTCCTCATCGCCCACCCACTTGCCGGTCGTGGGCCGTTTGCAGCGGAAGATCGGCAGCAGCCACCGGCCATCGGGCACGACCACGATGGGCTGGCGGACGAAGACGCCGCCGTCGGAGCCGGCCGGGACGAGCGTGCGCACCGGCCCCCATGAGAAGGCTGTCGCTCGGGAACTCGCCGGTCTCCCAGATGATCTTGAGGTTGAGGTCGCCCGGTCTGATGCCCGCCTCCGTGAGCAGCCGGGCGGCCATGGCGGGGTCGTGGACGTACTGGCCGGTCTTCACAGCTCCCGCCAGGATGGGGGAGACGACGCCTTCGGCCGGGATCACCGTGCCCTGCAGCACGTCCTCGGCGAGCGTGCGGCCGTCCACCGCGAACGTCAGCGCCCTGCGCACCCGCGCGTCGGCCAGCGGGTGCCCCGGCGGCTTGCGGAAGTTGAAGAACAGCTGGTTGATGCGGGTGCCGACGGCCGAGGCCAGCGCGACGTCGGGCAGGTTCCTGAGCTGCTCGGCCGAGTCGGGGGGGATCGTGTCGATCACGTCGATCTCGCCGCTGCGCAGCGCCACGACACGGCTGGACTCCTCCTGCATGAACCGCACGTGCACGGTGCTCACCCGCGGTTTCTGCCCCCAGTACGCGGGGTTGGCCCGCAGCGTGTAGACGCCCGTGCCGCGGTCGGCCTCGGTCACCGTGTAGGGGCCGCTGCCGAGGCCGCTCTGCAGTTCCTGCGGCTGGTTGGCGCCGGACGGGGTGATGAGGATGTTGGCCATCAGGAAGTCGAGCATCGGCAGCGGCTTGCGCGTGCGCAGCCGGAACGTGCCGCCGCCGTCGTCCGTCACCTCCGGCCACTCGGGGAAGAACGTGGCGATGAACGAGCCGCTGACCTGCTGGTACATCTCCAGCGCGGTCGCCACATCCTTGGGGGTGACGGGGGAGCCGTCGGAGTAACGGGCGGCGGGACGCAGGCGTACCGTCCACTCCGTCGGTGCGGTGAGCTCGAAGCTCTCGGCCAGCACCGGTTGCGTGGTGAGCCGCGGGCCGATCCGGGTCAGGGCCTGGCGGACGCCGCGTTGCACGGTCACCGCCGCTTCGAACTGGTTGAGCTTGTTGTCCAGGGAGACCAGGGAGCGGTTGAGGGCGAGCACCATCGAGCCGGGTGCGGGACTGCCCGTCGGCCCGGCGCACCCGGCGGCGAGTGAGCCGGCGGCGAGCCCGGTTCCCAGCCTGAAGAACGCGCGGCGGGAAACCTCCGGGGGTGTGGACTGAGACATCAGCCCTCCGTTGACCAGGTGGGATGTCGTAGCGGGGGGTGCGGGAAACATCCGCGTCACCTTCGTTCACTTGTTGGCAACTGTGGCATAACGTGCGCGTTTCGTGCAATACTTGCGGCGTGATTCGCGCAATTTGCTGAAGTTGGAGGTGCGGGCATGGGTCGGACGGCCGTGTTCGCCCTGGCCGACGACTTGTCAGGGGCGGCGGAGACGGCGGCCGTGCTCATGACGTGCGAGCGACCTGCGCGAATCGCGCTATCCGGGCCGCCTTACGCACCGGCTCCGGTCCTGGTCGCCGACCTCGACACCAGGCACCATCCCCGGGCCGGGGAGGTGGTGTGGGAAGCGCTGAGGCACACCGGCGACCGCCGTGTCTTCGTCAAGATCGACTCCCTGCTCAGGGGCGCCGTCGCCGCCACGCTCGCCGCCTGCGCGTCCGTCCCCGTCGTGCTTGCTCCTGCGCTTCCGTCCGCCGGTCGTACGGTCGTCGGCGGCATCCCCTACATGTACGGGACGCCTCTGCGTGAAACGCGCGCATGGCACGCAGAGCCCCGCCCTGCACCTGTCTCGGTCGCCAAGGTGTTGGGCGGGCTTCCCTCGGTCCTCGTTCCTCTCGCCGTCGTACGCGTAGGCGGCGAATCCCTGGCGGCCGCGCTGTCGGAGGCCGCCGATGCCGGGCAGGTGGCCGTGTGCGACGCGGAGACGGACGCCGACCTGGACGCCATCGTCACCGCCACGCTCGAGGGCGACCCCAGGACCCGCCTCGTCGGAGCAGGGGGCCTCGCCGCCGCCCTCGGCCGCGCCCTGGAGCCCGCTGGGCGACCGGCCGCACGACCCGCCCGCACTTGCGCCTGTGACGCGTCACCGGGAACCGGCGCGCTGCTCGTCGTGGTCGGCACCGCGGAGCCGGCGGCGGCCGCGCAGGCCAGGCTGCTCGCCGAGCACGGTGCTCAAGCCGTGACCCTGGACGCGGCTGGCCTCGACGGTGCCGCTGCGGCACGCGTCCGTGAGGCGCTCACCGCAGGTCCCACCGTGGTGACCGTGACCGTTGAGTGCCCGGCCCCCTCGACCCTCACCGCGGCCCCCTCGACCCTCACCACGGACCTCGCCGACCTCGTCCGCCGGGCGCTCGACGGCGGAACGAAGCCCGCGGACCTGGTCCTGACCGGCGGTGAGACCGCCAGGAGGGTCCTGGAGGCGCTGGACGTCCGCGAGCTGACACCCGTAGGCCAAGTGCACCATGGCGCCGTGCACAGCCGCACTCCTCAAGGCGCGTCGGTCGTCACCAGACCCGGCAGCTTCGGCGGCCGCGACAGCCTCCTCCGCATAGCCGCCCACCTCAGGCCGCACCTCTTCCCCTCGACCGAAAGGCTGACATGATCCCTCTCATCGCCCTCACCATGGGGGACGGCTCCGGAGTAGGACCGGAGGTCATCGTCGGCGCGCTGCTCGCCCCCGAGGTCTCCGCGTTCTGCCGCCCGGTCGTCGTCGGCGACGCCGGACGCCTGCGCAAGGCCGCCGGCATCCTCGGCGTGCGGCCGGAGGTGGTCACGGTGGAGGGGGTCGGTGAGGCCACGTTCGAGCCGGGCCGGATCAACGTGATCGACCCCGGCCTGCTTCCCGGTGACCTCCCGTGGGGCAAGGTGTCCCGGATCGCGGGGCATGCCGCGTACGAGTACGTCCGCTTGGCCAGCGAGCTGGCGATGTCCGGCGACGTCCAGGCGATCTGCACGGCACCGCTCAACAAAGAGGCCCTGCACGCGGCCGGCCACGTCTACCCCGGGCATACGGAACTCCTGGCCCACCTCACTGGCACGGCGGAAGTGTCGATGATGTTGTCGACACCCAAGGTCAAGGTCATCCACGTCACCACCCACATCGGCCTGATCGACGCGGTCGCCCGCATCGAGCCCGGCCTGGTCGAGCGCACCGTCCGCCGCGGCGAGACCGCCATGCGCGGCTCCGGCCTCGACCGTCCCAAGATCGGCGTGTGCGGCATCAACCCACACGCCGGCGAGAACGGCCTGTTCGGGTACGGCGAGGAGGAAGAAAAGATCGTCCCGGCCATCGAGCGCCTCCGCGCCGAGGGCATGAACGTCCACGGTCCGCTTCCCGCCGACACGGCCTTCTTCCTCGCGGGCCGCGGTGACTACGACCTCATCGTGGCGATGTACCACGACCAGGGACACGGCCCGGTCAAGATCCTCGGCCTCGAGGCAGGTGTCAACATCACCGTCGGCCTGCCCGTGATCAGGACGTCGGTCGACCACGGCACCGCGTTCGACATCGCGGGCAAGGGCGTCGCCGACGCCGGTAGCATGATCGAAGCCCTCCGCCAGGCGGCCGAGCTGTCGTCGGCCCAGGGCGCGTGACGGGAAGGGACCACCGATGGGCCGCGCAGCACAGGCACGCCGCGACGAGATCGTCCGACTGGCCACCACCACCGGGCTGGCCAGCGTCGAGGAGCTGTCGGCCCAGCTGGGCGTGACGGCCTCCACCATCCGCCGCGACCTCGCTCACCTCAAGGCCGCGGGTCTGCTGGCCCGCACGTACGGGGGCGCCATGGCGGTGGTCACCCACCCCGAGGCGTCGCTGCGCCAGCGCATCGGCGAGGCTTTCGACGCCAAACGAGCCATCGCCGCCTGGGCCGCCTCCCAGATCCGTCCTGGCGAAACCGTTCTCCTCGACGCGGGCTCCACCACCGGCGCCCTGGCCCACGAACTGCGCCGTGCGGTGGACCTGACGGTCGCCACCACGGGCCTGAACGCCCTTCAGGAGCTGGCCGGAGCCCACGGCGTCCAGGTCGAATGCCTGGGCGGCACGCTCCGCCACGTGAGCCAGGGCTTCATCGGCCCGCTTGCGGAGGCGGCCTTGGAGCGCATGACGTTCGACCGGGTCTTCCTGGGCGCCGACGGGGTGACGGCGGAGGACGGCATCTGCGAGGCCAGCCTGCAGCAGACGCGGCTGAAGGAGCTGATGATGAAGCGTTCCCGCCGCGTCTATCTCCTGGTCCACGCGGCAAAGCTGGGCCGCCGCCCGTTCCATGCCTGGGCCCGCATGCCCGATCACTGGACCCTGGTGACGGACGCGTCCGCCACCGCCGATTCCCTCGAACCTTTCAAAGCCCGAGGCGTCGAGACCATCGTGGTCGATCCCGCGGGTGGTCAGCCCGGGACACAGAACACATAGACAGTGCCCCTGATCCCCAAGGTGCTACCGCCGACGAACTGCCAACCGGTCGGCTTCCCATTCGTGATCACGGCGGGGTTGAAGAGGATCGTGAAGGGATACTTGGCGCTGTAAGGGCTGCTGATCGCGTAGCCGCCGCCGGTCGCGACGTGCCCACTGTCGCATGGTGGCCAAGGGCGAGGGCGGATTTGTGAGAGACGGTGACCGCTCCCGCTGGACCCGGGGGACCCTTCGGGCCGGTGTCACCCTTCGGGCCCTGCTCTCCCTGCGGGCCCGATCCGGGCGGGAGGCCGGGTCAGTGTGGGGAGATGTAGATGGGCTCCCAGGCGGGATTGCCTGTCGTGCATTGGATCGACGGCTCCGGTGCCCGGCGCTCGGCGCACACCTTCAGGTCGACCTGGTACACGCGGTGGTAGCTGAAGGAGAAGGTCTTTGGTGTGCGGTAGGTGCAGGTGCGTACGTGGTGTGGCTTCCAGGTCACCTTGTTGCCGGCAGCGTTGACCGTGGCGATGTTGAACACCGCCCACCCGCAGGAGGAGGTCAGGGTCAGGTCGGATACCTTGCCGGACACGGTCAGCGTGGCGGCGGACGGGATCACCTCGTGGTCCTCGCCGGTCGGGGTGACCGTGCCGAGCGCCTTGGCTCGCCTGGCGCCCGGCGAGTAGTACGGACCCCAGGCCAGGGGCGCGTCGGCAGCACGCATCTGCCCCGCCTCCACGGCCGTTGTGGCCTTGGCCGGGGTGCCGGCCGACAACAACATCGCCGTCGAAGCCACGGCGATCAACGCGACTGGGGAGGGCGTGGCATCGAGCAGATGAAGCGCGCTCATGGTCGCCCTCTGGTGGGTGTAGAGGCGGAGCCTGCTCGGCTGCAGCAGGCGCAGCGGAGAGTTCTGGCGGTTAGCGAAGGCGTGGGGCAGGGCCGAGGATCTGGTGGCCGTAGCGCTGGCCGGCCTCGATCAGGCAGGGGATGTCGGGCGGGGCCGGGGCGGGTAGGCCGGGATGTTCCGCGGGGCGGCCGAGTTCGGCGATGAACTGCTCGAATCCCGACGGCGTGGTGATCTGCAGACCTCGTACTGGTCCGTCGGTGACGATGAAGGAGTGCGGGATGCGGCGGGGCAGGAAGGCGAAGTCGCCGGGTCCGGCGGTCCAGTGGTGGTCGCCGCAGTCGATGGTGATCTTTCCCTCGAGGATGTAGAACGCCTCGTCCTCGCGGTCGTGGATGTGCTGGGGCGGTCCGAAGCCGGCCGGGGCGGACCACTCGATGAGGGTGAAGGCGCCGCCGGTCTGGTCGGCGCCGGCCTTCACCGCCATCCGAGTGTCCAGGAACCACAGGTGCGGCCCGTCGGTGGAGGTGAGCAGATAGCCGCTGGGGTCGAAGCTCATCGGGCGTCCTCGGGCTCGCTCTGGGCGGGGTGGTAGAAGCGGATCTCGATGCCGTCGGGATCGTGCAGGCCGACCAGCACCTGGCCGACGTGACCCGTCACGATGCCGCCGTGCGGCTCGGCCAGGTCGTCCAGTCGCTGCTGCCAGCCCTTCAGATCACGCAGGGTGGGTACGCACAGGGCCATCGGGTCGAATCCAGACATCGCGGCGGCCCGTACCGGATCTTGGCGCAGTGCCACATCGAGGGTGTTGTTCGCATCCCGGAGGGCGACGCCCATGAGCTTGCCGTCTTCGACGAACTCGATGAAGAGGCGCAGGCCTAACACGCGCTCGTACCAGTCGCGGCTGCGTTCTACGTCCGTCACCGGGAGTTTGACGTGGTGGAAGCCGTTGAGGGCCGGATCCATGAGCACCTCCATAGAGTCTCGCTAGAGGAAGCTCTAGCGAACTTCTTTGTAGTAGGCTCTAGCGAATGACTGATCCTGTCAAGAGCACGACCGGAAGAGGCACCCGCCGGGCCGCCCAGGCGCGGACCACCCGGAGACGGATCATCGAGGCCGCGCGGGAGCTGTTCCTGCGGCAGGGGTACGCCTCGACCACCCTGGATCAGATCGCTGCCGCGGCCGGGGTGGCGGTGCAGACGGTGTACTTCCACTTCGGCAACAAGGCCACGGTTCTCAAAGAGATCATCGACGTGCTGTCGGTCGGCGACGACGATCCGATACCGGTGCTGGACCGGCCCTGGGTAGAGCAGGTACGCGACGAGCCCGACGGCCACCGCGCGCTGGCCATCTGGCTGGCCAACAGCCGCGTCATCTTCGGCCGGGTGGCGCCGATCATGAAGATCGTCCGCGACGCCGCCGGCTCCGATGCCGAGATGGCCGCCCAGTGGGAGACCAACCAGGGTCAGCGCTACACCGCCCACCACAACCTCGCCGGGCTCCTCGCTGACAAGCAGGCCCTGCGCCCGGACCTTTCGACCGAGGAGGCGGCCGACATCATCTTCACCCTGGTCAGCTTCGAGGTCTACCTGTTGCTCACCGGCGTACGCGGGTGGACACCCGACCAGTGGGAACGCTGGATCCACACGATCATCGCCGCTGCGATCCTGCGATGAAGGCAGCCCGGGTCATCTGGCCGCCATCCAGCGCGCACGCTTGTAGCCGGCCTGGGGCCTGCTCATCGCGTGGGTCCGGGCTCTAGCCCGCTGGGGGAGCCGCCGGTAAGTCGTGGGACCCGCATGAGGGGTCAGCGCAACGTCAGCACCGGTGGCGACAACAGCCATGATCAACCCGGAATAACAAGAAGCCCCAGACTCTCGACATATGCCGGGAGTCCAGGGCTTTGTTTCCTGTTTGACCAGGTCAGAGCTGATCTGCCATGGAGCCTGGTGGACGATACTGGGATTGAACCAGTGACCTCTTCCGTGTCAGGGAAGCGCTCTCCCGCTGAGCTAATCGTCCATATTGAGTTAGAAACTCAGAGCGGAAGACGGGATTCGAACCCGCGACCCTCACCTTGGCAAGGTGATGCTCTACCACTGAGCCACTTCCGCATGGCGCTGCACTTTACTTTAGCGGATCCTGGATGGTCCGCCGGTCGCCGAGGTGGAGACGGGATTTGAACCCGTGTAGACGGCTTTGCAGGCCGCTGCCTCGCCTCTCGGCCACTCCACCAGGAGTCTCGCTCCGAGCGGAAGACGGGATTCGAACCCGCGACCCTCACCTTGGCAAGGTGATGCTCTACCACTGAGCCACTTCCGCGTGAACCCCGTGCGACGTGCGCCGGGCTACGGGAAAACCATATCGTCTCCGCGGAGTGCCCGCGCGCACTCGAAGGCCCGTGGGTGAAATTCAGCTGATCAGGCGGACGTCCTTCGCCATGACGAACATCACCCGGTGGCCCAGCTGGATCTGGTGGTAGCTGGTCTGGCCGGTGGTCGTGACGTGCTTGGACGGGTGGAACGTGCCGGCGGCGTAGTAGGAGCCGGTGATCGTGTCGCCCACCGTGTACGTCTGCCCCGGGGCGATCTTGTACTGGAGCGGCGTCAGCGGCTGGTACGACGCCAGCCTGTAGGCGGATTTCTCGGGATAGGCGCGGCCGTACACCTGGGTGTCAGGCTTCAGCGGAGTGACCAGCGGGCCTTTGGCGGGGACGGCGGTGGGGTTCGAGGCCGGGTTGTGGAACCATGCCTTCTGGCCCAGGTACCAGATGGCCGTCCAGTCGCCCTGCCGCTCCGCGACGGCGAAGCGCTGGCCGGTCGAGGCGCGCGCCGCGTGGTCGTACACGCTGTACGAGCTGGGCTTGCCCCCGTGCTTGCCGACGTCGGTGATCAGCGGGGCACTCTCGCTCGGCGACGTGTGCAGCCACACGGTCGTGGCGCCGTGCGGCGGGCAGTCCTGGCCGGCCTTGGCGGTGAGGCAGCCGGTGAAGCGGGGGCGGTTGCTGCCGTACGTCGGGCGGATCATGACGGAGTCGCCGCCCTCCACCGCCTTCAGCGGGCTGTTCAGCAGGTCGAAGTAGTGGCCCCAGTCCCAGTACGGGCCGGGGTCGTTGTGCATGCCGGCGATGCCCTTCGGCGTGGTGCCCGGGACGTTGTCGTGGCCCAGGATGTGGGCACGGTCGAGCGGGACGCCGTGCTTGCCGGCCAGGTACTGGACGAGCTTGGCGGACGCCCGGTACATCGCCTCCGTGTACCACGTCCCTCCCTTCGCGAGGTAGCCCTCGTGCTCGATGCCGATGGAACGGGTGTTGACGTCCCAGTTGCCCGCGTGCCAGGCGATGTCCTTCGTCGCCACGTGCTGGGCGACATGTCCGTCGCTGGAGCGGATCGTGTAGTGCCAGCTCACGTATTGCGGGTTGCGGATCATGGAGGGGATGCCCTGGTAGGTGCCCTCCGTGTCGTGGATGACGATGTAGTCGACGGATCGAGGGCGGATCATGCGGTCGTGGTTGCCGTAGTCCCTGTTCTTCTTCTTGCCGAATTGCTGGTAGGCGGCGGGCATCCATTCGCAGGCGAGGGTGGTCGGGCACTCCGCCTGTCCGGCACCCTGAACCGGCGGCTCCGCCTGCTCGGCGTTCCAGCCCTGGGACAGAGGGCCGTTCACGGACGTCGGCGCAGCGCCTGTGCCGTCCACGCCGGCGCCGGTCTCCGCGCCTACCACGGGGTTGGCGACGGCGCCGGTCTCTCCGCCGATCCCGGGGTTGGCGACGGTGCTGGTCTGCGCGCTGACGTTGGGGTTGGGGACGGTGCCGGTCTCCGCGCTTACCCCGGGGTCCTCGCCGCTGCCGAGATCACCGCCGGCGCCGGAGCCGCCGCCGGGGAGCTGTCCGCCGGCGTGGGCCGGCTGTCCGGCCCCGGGCAGCGTGCCGCCGGCGTCCTGAGCGTCGCCTTCCACCGGCTGGGGGTCGCCTGCGTGCCTGGCCGACTTGGCCTCCGCGTCGGCGGCCTCCTGCTCGCCGGCGGCGCTCGCACGCCCCTCGACGTCCGTGCCGGGCTGGGGAGCACGCAGGCCTGGTACGGGGTCCAGCCGTATCAGGTGCCCGTCGTCGGTGCGGCGCTCCATCCCCTCCCGGATCACCGCGAACACCTCGTCGGCGAACTCCCGTGCCGCGGCCGGATCCTGCGCCCCCGAGTATCGGGCGATCGCGCCGTGCCAGTCGGCCGGGTCGGTGCTGGAGCGGCCCTGATAGGAGGCGAGCAGGGCGGCACCGGCGCGGATGTTCGCGGCCGGGTCGTGCCGCAGTCGGGCGGGATCGACGCCGACCAGCCGCCCGGCCTCGGGCAGCGTCGTCCGCGGCGCGGCCTGGGAGGTACGCAGAGCCGTGGCCGGGGGCGTGGCGGCCCGGCGCGGCATCGGCCGGGCGTCGTCCCCTCGCGCATCCCCCAGCGCGTCGCCGATCAGGGAGGATCCTGCCGGGATCATGTCCACCAGGTGCATCGGCCCGTACCCCCCGGCGGTGCTCGGCCACCCGCCGTGCGCGTCCCAGCGGGAGCCCAGGTACGCGACCCCGAGCAGCACGCTCACCGGCACCCCGAATTCGCGCGCGGCGGCGGCGAAATCGTGCTGCCTCCCGGAGGCGAGACCCTCCCCGGGCGCGGTGAGCACACCGGCGGCAAGGATGGCGGCGAGCCAGATGTGCATGACATCTCCCCCATAGATCGTCACGATATGACTACTCAGCGTAACTGTTTTCCTGAAAGGCCTGTGTCAGACGGGCCGGACGATACGGATGAGGTTCATGAGGGTTACGGACATCGGGTGCGAGATGTGGACTACCAGCGTCCAGCTCCGAGGGGTTGGCGTTAAATCCTGCCCGATATCGGGCAGGATGTTGGCGTGTCTCGTTCCAGATGCGTAGTGTCCTTCTCTGTGTCCACGGCACGACATCCGTACGAAGATCTCATCGCCCACCTCACCAGGACGAGCCCACTGGGCCCTGGCGAGGCCGCCCGGGTGGTCGCCGACGTGCTGTCGTACTTCTTCGAGTCCGTCGAGGAGTACGTCCGCCGCCGCCACGGCGAGCTGAAGTCCCGCGGCCATACCAACGAGGAGATCTTCCCCAGGATCGCCGCCGAATTACGCGGCCGCCGCGTGGCCGCGCCAGAGCTGTCGCTCCGGCAGCTTCGCAGAATCGTTTACGGATAAAGAGGAGACCTCGATGTGCGGAATCGTGGCCTACGTAGGCCCCAAGGACGCGGCGCCCATCCTGCTGGAGGGCATGCAGCGGCTTGAGTACCGGGGCTACGACTCGGCGGGGATCGTGGTGTCCAACAAAGGGCTGAAGCTCCGCAAGTGCAAAGGCCGGGTGGCCGACCTGGCCAAGGTCGTGCCCACGCGGTTCAAGGGCGGCTTGGGCATCGGGCACACCCGGTGGGCCACGCACGGCGTGCCCAGCGACGAGAACGCCCACCCGCACCTGTCGGCCGACCAGCGCATCGCGGTCGTGCACAACGGCATCATCGAGAACGCCGGCGAGCTGCGCGCCAAACTGATCGCCGACGGTGTCGAGTTCGCCTCGGAGACCGACACCGAGGTGCTCGCCCACCTGATCGCCCACGCCGCCGACGAGAACGACACCCTCGAGGAGGCGGTCAGGAAGACCCTCAAGAGCATCGTCGGCACGTACGGCATCGCCGTCATCGACGCCGAGCGGCCCGGCGAGGTGGTCGTGGCCCGCATGGGCAGCCCGATCGTGCTCGGCATCGGCGAGAAGGAGATGTTCGCCGCCTCCGACGTGGCCGCCCTGGTCCGCTACACCCGCCAGGTCGTGCACCTGGAGGACGGCGAGTTGGCCGTGCTCAAGGCCGACGGCTTCCACACCTTCGCCAGCGACGCCCGCGAGACCGCCAAGGAGCCGCTGACCGTCGACTGGGACGCCGGCCACTACGACACCGGCGGCTACGAGCACTACCTGCTCAAGGAGATCTCCGAGCAGCCCGAGACGATCACGCGCACCATGAGCGGCCGCCTCGACGAGCGTTTCCACGTCGCGCACCTCGGAGGGCTCAACATGGACGCCCGCGAGACGCGCGGCTTCCGCCGCGTGAAGATCATCGGCTGTGGGTCCGCGTACTACTCGGGGCAGATCGGCGCGCAGCTCATCGAGGAGCTGGCGCGCATCCCGTCCGACGCCGAGCCGGCCAGTGAGTTCCGCTACCGCAACCCGGTCGTCGACCCCAACACGCTGTACGTCGCGATCAGCCAGTCGGGCGAGACCTACGACACGCTGGCCGCCGTGCAGGAGCTCAAGCGCAAGGGCGGCCGGGTCATCGGCATCGTCAACGCCGTGGGCAGCGCCATCGCACGCGAGGTGGACGGCGGCATCTACCTGCACGCCGGGCCGGAGGTCTCCGTGGCCTCGACCAAGGCGTTCACCTCCACCTCGGTGGCGTTCGCGCTGCTCGCCCTGCACCTGGGCCGGGTGCGCGACCTGTCGCCGGCCGACGGGCGGCGCATCGTGGAGGGTCTGCGCCGGCTGCCTGGGCAGATCGAGGAGATCCTCACGCAGAGCGACAAGATCGCCGAGCTGGCGGAGAAGTACGCCACGCACGCGAGCATGATGTTCGTCGGCCGCGTGCGCGGCTACCCGGTGGCCAGGGAAGGCGCGCAGAAGCTCAAGGAGATCTCTTACGTGCACGCCGAGGCGTACCCGGCCAGCGAGCTCAAGCACGGACCGCTCGCGTTGATCGGCCCCGACATGCCGACGGTCGCGATCGTCCCCGACGACGAGCTGCTCGACAAGAACCTCACCACGCTCGGCGAGATCCGCGCCCGCGGCGGCCGGGTCCTCATGGTGGGGCACCGCGAGCCCGACCACAAGCTGGCCGACGACGTGATCGTGATCCCCAAGAACGAGATCGAGCTCGACCCGATCCTGCTCACGCTCCCGCTCCAGTTGCTCGCCTACCACGCCGCGGTCGCGCTCGGCCGCGATGTGGACAAGCCGCGCAATCTTGCGAAGAGCGTAACGGTCGAGTAATCGGCCCCCAATTCAGCCGCAAACCTCGTTATTCCGCTGCGAACGACATAAATTCATTACTGTGCGGCCGTTCGAGCAACAGAGGCCAAATCCCGCACGCATGTACGACTACATGCTCGGCGGGTCGGCCAACTACGCGGTCGACCGTCTGGCCATCGAGCAGCTCGCCGAGCTGATCCCGGAGGCGGTCCCGCTGGCCCGCGCCAACCGGGCCTTCCTGCAGCGTGCCGTCCGGTACGTGGCCGCCGCCGGGGTACGCCAGTTCCTCGACCTGGGCAGCGGGCTGCCGACCCAGGGCAGCGCGCACGAGGTCGCACCCGCGGCCCAGGTCGTCTACGTCGACCACGACCCGGTGGTCGCCGCGCACGCCAAGGCCCTGCTCGCGGAGCTCGACGGAGCTCGACGGAGCTCGGATTCGGGCGGGGCCGTCGTGGTCGAGGCCGACCTGCTGGACCCCGATGACGTGCTGGCCCAGGCCGCGCGCTTCCTCGACCTGGCCGAGCCGGTCGGGGTGCTGCTGGTGTCGATCCTGCACTTCCTGTCCGACTCCGCGCAGCCGCAGCGGGCGGTGGCCGCGCTGCGCGAGCGGATGCCCCCCGGCAGCTATCTGGTGATCACCCACGCCACCACCCGAGGGCGGCTGGAGGAGGAGCGGCTGCAGGGCTCGGCGGCGAGCGGCGGCGATCGTACGCCTGCCGAGATCCGTGCGTTCTTCGGCGACTTCGTGCTGGAGCCGCCGGGGCTGGTGCAAGCCGTCGACTGGCGTCCTGACCGGCCCAAACTGGTGGGGGACTGGTCGTTGCCGTCGTCACTGATGGCGGGCGTGGCGAAAAAGTAGCAGCGAAAAAGTAGCTATTTGACCGAATGAATCCCGCTATTTCGCGATCTGTCTTCGGCGTGATCTCAACACCTACGTGTGCATCTCTCTGTAATGGGTGAATAACTTAGGGTAAGGAGGGGCAGGCGAAGGAGAGGCACATGCGCCGTCGGCGGTTCTTCGCATGGGGGCTGGGCGTGGCCGCGATCGCGGCCGGCTGCGGGACCGAGCACGTCACCCGCGGCGCGGCGGGCCGGCGGACCGAGTTCTCGATCAATCCTGGCGGGCGCCGCTGGGACCGGGTCGGACAGGCGTTCGCGGGCGCGGCCCGCACCTCCGGGTACGAGACCGGCGCCGGCACGAGGATCACCCTGACCGGCCTGCCCGCGCTGGCCGACGCCGAGCTGAACAGCAGCAAGGCACTGCTCCACACCGCCACCCCGCTGTCCAGGCTCGCCGGCGACGTGGAGGTCGTGGTCGTGCCCGCGAACTCCCGCTTCAAGGACTTCGCCGACTTCGGCGCTCACCTACTCGCCCAGCCGGGGCAGACGTTGCTGGCGGGCGGGCCGCAGGGGGCGCCCGACCACCTGCTGTTCGGCCTGATCGCCAAGGGGCTCGGGGCGGACACCAGGCAGGTCGACTACACCGGCTACCCCAGCTGCCAGGAGGCCGGGGTCGCGCTGCTGTCCGGCAAGGCCGTGGCCGCCGCGGGGACGCTCGCGGACTGGCGTACGAGCATCGCCAAGGGCCGGGTGCGGGCGCTTACCGTCTCCTCCGCCGTCCGGATGCCCGATCTCGATGTGCCGACGTTGCTGGAGTCCGGCGTCCGCGTGGACTTCGCCGACTGGACAGCCGCCTTCGGGCCCGACGACATGCCGGACGAGAGCCGCGAATCGGCCATCCGTATGTGCGAGGACGTCACCGGCTCGCCCGGCTGGCAGGCCGCCTGCCGGGCGGCCGGCTGGATCTCGATCCCGCTCAGCGGCGACGACTTCACGCGATGGCTCGGCTCCGAGGTGGAGCGCACCCGCGCCGTCCTGCGGGATCTCGGATTGGTGGACGCGACCAAAGCCACAACATGCTGGGGTAGTTGCGGGAACGGCCACTAGATGTAGGATCCTGATCGTCGCTGGTTCGCCTCTCCGGAGGCGGAGCAAAAGGGAACCCGGTGCGATTCCGGGGCTGCCCCGCAGCGGTGAGCGGGAACGACCGCCGTCATGAGCACTGGAGCGATCTGGGAAGCGACGGCCAGTAGGAGCCATTGAGCGCGCCCGCGAGCCCGAAGACCTGCCAGCGTTGTGCAGTGTCCATGGCCTCGAGGGAGGGCCGCGGAGCTACGGGGACCCGCCGTGCTCTCGCGCGCTCTCACGGGGATGAGCTCGCGAGGAGAGAGCACGTGACGCAGGTCATTGAGATCGACCGCCGGCTGGCCATCGAGGAGGCCGCGGCCCGGGTGATCACCGACCCGGCCAACTCCCGAGTCGCCGCCAGGCTGCTGGCCGAGGAGATCGCCGACGAGGCGGCCGGCCACGGGGTGCGGACGTTCTCCGAGTCCATCGCCGCCACCCACGCGGCCGGCCTCATCCAGGACGGGCTGGCCGCGTTCGTTGCCGCGCACGCCGCCGAGCTGGACGCGCTGGTCTCGGAGGCGGCCGACGGCCGGTTCGAGTACTTCGGCCTGCGGACCGTCTACGACCGGTACCTGATGCGCCACCCCGAGACACGGGCCGTGCTGGAGCGGCCGCAGCACTTCTTCCTGCGCGTGGCCTGCGGGTTGTCGGAGACGGTCGAGGAGGCCGCCGAGCTCTACGCCCTGATGTCCACGCTGTCCTACCTGCCCAGCTCTCCCACGCTGTTCAACTCCGGCGCCCGCCGGCCGCAGCTGTCATCGTGCTTCCTGCTCGACTCGCCGCGCGACGAGCTGGAATCGATCTACGACAGGTACGGCCAGGTGGCGCGGTTGTCCAAGTACGCCGGCGGCATCGGCATCTCCTGGACTCGGGTGCGCTCGCGCGGCTCCCTGATCCGGGGCACCAACGGCCACTCCAACGGCATCGTCCCGTGGCTGCGTACCCTCGACTCCTCGGTCGCGGCGGTCAACCAGGGCGGCCGGCGCAAGGGCGCGGCCTGCGTCTACCTGGAAACCTGGCACGCCGATATCGAGGAGTTCCTGGAGCTGCGCGACAACACCGGCGAGGACGCGCGTCGCACGCACAACCTCAACCTGGCCAACTGGGTGCCCGACGAGTTCATGCGCCGGGTGGAGGCGGATGAGGTCTGGTCGCTGTTCGACCCGAAGGAGGTGCCCGACCTCACGGATTTGTACGGCGAGCCGTTCACGGCCGCGTACCGCACGTACGAGGCCGCCGGGCGCTATGTCCGGCAGCTCCCCGCCCGCACCTTGTACGGCCGCATGATGCGGACCCTCGCCCAGACCGGCAACGGCTGGATGACGTTCAAGGACGCCGCCAACCGCGCCTCCAACCAGACCGCCCGCCCCGAGAACGTCATCCACCTGTCCAACCTGTGCACCGAGATCCTCGAGGTCACCAACGACGCCGAGACCGCGGTCTGCAACCTCGGCTCGGTCAACCTGGCGGCACACCTCGCGGGCGGCGACATGGACTGGGAGCGGCTGCGCCGCACTGTCCGCACCGCGGTCCGCTTCCTGGACCGCACCATCGACCTGGGCTTCTACCCGACGCCTGAGGCCGAGGCGGCCAACAAGCGGTGGCGGCCGATCGGGCTCGGCGTGATGGGGCTGGCCGACGTGTTCTTCACGCTGCGGCTGCCGTTCGACTCGCCGCAGGCCCTGGCGCTGTCCACGCGGATCGCCGAGGAGATCGCGCTGGCCGCGTACGACACCTCGGCCGATCTGGCCGCCGAGCGCGGCAGGCATCCGTCGTACGCCGACACCCGGGCGGCCGGGGGAGTCCTGCACCCGGACCATTACGTGGGGAGCACGCCACCCTGGGACGCGTTGCGCGAGAAGATCGCGATCAACGGTCTCCGTAACTCCCTCATGATCGCCATCGCGCCGACCGCCACGATCGCCTCCATCGCCGGCTGCTACGAGTGCATCGAGCCGCAGGTGTCCAACGTGTTCAAGCGTGAGACCCTGTCCGGAGAGTTCCTCCAGGTCAACCGCTACCTGGTGGCCGACCTGCAGGCACGCGGGCTGTGGACGCAGCAGATGCGGGACGCGATCAAGCGCGCCGACGGCTCGATCCAGGACGTCCCCGGCATCCCCGGCGACCTCAAGGCGCTCTACCGGACTGCCTGGGAGCTGCCGCAGAAGGCGCTGATCGACCTGGCAGCGGCGCGGCAGCCGTACATCGACCAGTCGCAGTCGCTGAACCTCTTCATGGCCAGCCCGACGATCGGCAAGCTCTCCTCGATGTACGCCTACGCCTGGAAAAAGGGCCTGAAGACCACCTATTACCTGCGCTCACGCCCCGCGACCCGTATCGCCCAGACCACGGTGGCCGCGCCCGAGCAGGAGGCCGTCGCCTGCTCACTGGAGAACCCAGAGGTCTGCGAAGCCTGCCAGTAACCCAGTGACCCAGTGACCCAGTGACCCAAGTGACCGCTTCACCGAAGAACACGGCCAACGACGCGCTCGTAACGGCGCGTACCCCGTGAGCCTTCACGACCGGCCATGACAGACCCCAGCCTTGTGCGGCGCGTGCGGTGACGCTGGGCGACCGTAAAAGACAGAAGTAGATGTTATTGAGGAGAAAGCGTTGCTGCTCGACCCCGGAATGGACCTCACACTCCGACCGATGCGCTATCCGGACTTCTACGAGCGTTACCGCGCCGCCATCCGGAACACGTGGACGGTCGAGGAGGTGGAACTGCACTCCGATCTCGCCGACCTGACGAAGATGACGCCGCAGGAGCGGCACCTCATCAACCGCCTGGTCGCGTTCTTCGCCACCGGCGATTCGATCGTGGCCAACAACCTGGTGCTCAACCTCTACCAGCACGTCAACGCCCCCGAAGCGCGCCTGTATTTGAGCAGGCAGCTGTTCGAGGAGGCCGTCCACGTGCAGTTCTACCTGACGCTGCTCGACACTTACCTCCCCGACCTTGATGAGCGGGTGAAGGCGTTCGCCGCCATCGAGCACATCCCCTCGATTCGCGACAAGGCGGAATTCTGCTTCAAGTGGATCGACTCGATCAACGGTCTGGACCGCCTGGAAACCGCTGCCGAGCGCCGCCAATTCCTCCTCAACGTCATCTGCTTCGCCGCCTGCATCGAGGGCCTGTTCTTCTACGGTGCCTTCGCCTACGTGTATTGGTTCCGCTCTCGCGGCCTGCTCGGCGGCCTGGCCACCGGTACGAACTGGGTGTTCAGGGACGAGTCCATGCACATGGAGTTCGCCTTCAGCGTGGTGGACACGGTCCGGGCCGAGGAACCGTCGTTGTTCGACGACGAACTGGGCAAGCAGGTCACCGCCATGCTGGAGGAGGCCGTGACCGTCGAACTGGCCTTCGCCGAGGACCTGTGCGGTGACGGCATGGCCGGCATGAGCGTGGACCAGATGCGCCAATACCTCGAGTACGTCGCTGACCAGCGCCTGGCCAGGCTCGGCATGCCCCGCCATTACGGCTCCGCCAACCCCTTCGCGTTCATGGAGCTCCAGGACGTCCAGGAACTGGCCAACTTCTTCGAACGGCGCGTCTCCGCTTACCAAGTGGCGGTTGAGGGCAATGTGACCTTTGACGAGACGTTCTAAGACAAAGGGGGGCATCTGCGTGCAGTCTCCGTTGGACTGGCCGATTCTCGTGATCTCGGTGATCGGGTCGATCATCCTGGTGGAGGCGGTCCGCAGGATGCTGAACAGGGTCGGGCGCAAGTTCGCGCTCGCCCGGCATCTGGTGGAGCACTGCACGTGGCCCGCGTTCGCGGTGGCCGCCGTGCTGGCGTTCAACGTGGTGTTCGGGCCCGGCATGTTCGGCGACTCGCCGTCCGAGCGGGGCCTGGCGAGCACGGTCGAGCGGGTGCTCGGCCTCGTCACCATCGCCGCGCTCACCTGGCTGATCGTGCAGGCGACGTACGCGCTGACGGACGTGGTGCTCGACCGGCTGGTGCAGGTCGAGGGCGAGCGCAACCGCCGGGCGCGGCGGATCATGACCCAGATCGCGCTGGTCCGCCGAGTCGCCGGCGCGATCATCATCATGGTCGCGGTCGGCGCGATGCTCTTCTCGTTCCCGCAGGTGCGGGCCCTCGGCGCCGGCCTGCTCGCTTCGGCCGGCATCGCCGGGGCCATCGTCGGCATCGCCGCCCAGCCCACCATCGGCAACATGCTCGCCGGGCTCCAACTGGCCTTCAGCGACGCGCTACGCCTCGACGACGTCGTCGTGGTCGAGGACGAATGGGGCAGAATCGAGGAGCTCACCCTCACGTACGTCGTCCTGCGCCTGTGGGACGAGCGCCGGCTCGTCCTGCCGGTCAGCTATTTCACCCAGACCCCGTTCGAGAACTGGACCCGGCACGGCAGCCGCGTCCTCGCCGTCGTGTTCCTGCGGGTGGACTGGTCGGTGCCGGTGAAAAAGCTCCGCGAGGCCCTGTACGAGTTCCTGCAGGGCAACCCGCTGTGGGACCAGAAAGACTGGACGCTCCAGGTCACCGACGTGCTGCCCAACGGGCTGGTCGAGCTCCGAGCCCTCATGAGCGCCGCCGACTCGCCATCCTCCTGGGACCTCAAATGCGACGTACGCGAGTTCCTGGTCGACTACGTCAGGGACAACTTCCCGGAATCACTGCCCCGCTTCCGCGTCGAAACCCCGGAGACCAGGGTCGGTCTGGCCTGGGACCACGCGGAAAAATAAATATGTGGCACCCTCGCCGATCACTGGTTTACCGTAGTAACCGTCCACCCGAGAAAAGCAAACGGGGAAGGGGGCGAGAATGCGCGACCTGAGCACCACCTGGCCACCCGCGACCCTCCCCGAGCTGCCGCCGCGCAGGCTTTCCGGATAGTCCCCGAGGATTACCAGGAAAGCCGTCTCGGCCATATCCGAGGCGGCTCTTTTCATGCACGACATTCATATCCGAGTGTGGGGTAGCTTGGTCGGCCCGCCTGCCTTGGGAGCAGGAGCATCGCAGGTTCGAATCCTGCCACTCGGACGACGGCCCTGAAAGAAAAGGGCCGCGGGCCACGGCCTGGCCGACGGGAATGGCGCCCCCCGGCCGGACCACGCCCTCGCCCCGGGCCAGGCCCACGCCAGCCAAGCCCGGGGCCCAGCCGCTCTAGCCCAATAGGCAAGAGGCGCCGTCTTCAGGAGGCGGAGGTTCAGGGTTCGAATCCCTGGAGCGGCACACAGAGGACCCCGAACCTTTTTGCGGTGCCCCTTGGAGGGCACCCAGAACAAGGGAACAGTGCGATAGTCGCGCTGACCAGGCATCTCGCGCAGAAGTCTCCAGTACGTCGCGTCAAGTAAGGGACCGTAAACTAACGGCGGAAGCTGCGCAAAGCCGGTGGCGGTGTCATCGATCTTGACATGCACGCTCAGACGCTCATCGTTTCTCCCATGCCTGCCGAGTGAGGTCGAGCGCCGACACGCGTGAATGGAAATGTCGCGCGAGGTCATGGTAGAGGCCGTCTTGCCAGCTCACCGCTGGCCTATCAGCTTTGAGAACGCCGTGCAGTACACAGGCTGAATTCCTAGGGTCTCGGTCATGCGATCAAGGAATCTTTGATCGTCAGGCCGGTCTGGGCGAGACAGCCGTTGAGCAGGTGGCCGGTATTGGATCTTCTTGAGTTTGCGTTTGATGATCCGGACGAGTCCGGGGAGGTCGGCGACGACGAAGTTGGCCATCGCCCGCCGGAGCAGAGACCAGATGCCTTCAGCCGGGTTCAGCTCCGGGGCGTAGGTTGGGAAGTGGTAGAGGCGCAGCCAGTCGGCGTTGGCCTCGGCGAACTCGGTCAGCTCCGCGGCCAGGTGGATGTTCAGGTTGTCCCAGCACCACACGAGCGGGGCATCGAGCTGCAGGTGGGCGGAGACGATCAGGTCACGGTAGTCACTCCAGGTGAAGCTCTTCGGCTCGTCTTTGCGTCCGTGATAGACGAGCAGCTTGTAGAACAGATGCGGGGGCCGGAAGCACAGCACGCCGGCCATGTTGACCCGGCCGACGCGTTTACCTCGGATGGTCACCCGCGGACGGGTGCCGCGCGGTGCCCAGGTTCGTCCTTTAGGCGGCCTCAGCCCTGACCTGCCTCGTCGCTCGAAGCAGATGTAGGCGCCCAGGTCCGCCGCGCCGGTGAGTGCCCGAACCTGCTTAAATCGCAAGCTTAAGTCATTGCTACTCGGCGGTCTTCTGCGTGCTGAACCATGCCGCGATCTGGACTCGTGAGTCGAAGCCGAGCTTGGTCAGGATGTGTTCGATGTGTCCCTCGGCGGTGCGTTGAGCGATAACGAGAGTTGCGGCGATCTCCTTGTTGCTCATCCCCCTGGCGATCAGTTCCGCGACCTCACTTTCGCGTCGGGTCAACGGCGATGGTGTCTGCTCGCGTTCGGACTCTGGCAGCGTCGTGCGGTCCTGCTCGCACAGAGCGTCATTGATCGCCGCTTGGGGAGTGAGCCTGCGACCACGCTCATAAGCCCTGGTAAAGACCGTGTCTCCCAAGGAGCTCAGCAGCGTGCTCCGGCAGCGGTCGTGCTGCTGGACGTGAGACTTCATCAGAAGGCCGGAAACGTCCACCGCTCCGGCGACATTCGCGGCGGCACCGAGGAGCCTGGCTCCTCGCTCGCAATCCCCGTCGACGGTGGCACTCCATGCGAGAAGCTCCACGTTCAGCGCTATGGTCGACCGATCATGATAAGAGCGGCTTCGTTGTAGGCTCTCCCGCGCCAGCGATGCCGCACGCGCGGTCTGGCCGCGCGTCCATATGTCCATGGCGAGCCAGGTCAGCGCCCAGACACGACACCAGCTCTCGCCATGGTCTTCGCTGCGTGCCAAACACTCCTCGGTGAGCGCATCCGCGCGTCCGGCATCGCCCAATTCATACAACGCGGAGGCCAGGACGATCGACGCCATCGTAATCCCGTACTGATCGCCGCAGGCGGCGTGTCCCTCAATCGCGTCACGGAGCAGCGGCGCCGCTTTCTCCGGGTGTCCCTCGTAGAGCACGGCCATTCCGGAAAGACCGGTGGCGTACGCGAGGCAATCGCGATCGCCGCTCTGTTCGGCCAGAATGCGGCTTTCCTCCAGCATTGGCAGGGCCGCCGAAATGTCGCGTTGCATCGTCGCAAGCCATCCGTTCACGTACAGCCCCTGCGCGCGCAGCGCGGCGGGTTCGGCCACGGCTCGCAGCAGCCGCGCCAGCCATTGGCGCCCCTCGTCGTAGAAGGAGTGGGCGAGCCAGAAGGGCTGCTGGAGCGCGATGGCCATGCGTAGACCGATCTCGGCCGCGCCCGGCTCGCGCAGGCAGAAGTCCAAAGCGGTCCGGATATTGGGATGCTCGAGCCTGAGACGGGTGAACCAGGCTGCCTGCTCGGGCCCGAACCAGTCGGCGGCCGCCTGCTCAGCGAGATGGCCGTACCAGTCTCGATGCCGGCGCAAGAACATGCGCTGCTCGTCAGGACGGCCAAGCTTGTCGTGGCAGAACTGGCGTAGCGTTTCCAGCATGCGGTAGCGGACGTGGCCAGCGTGATCTTCCCGGAGGAGGAGGGACTTGTCTATGAGGCCGTCCAGTAGGTTGGCCACGTCACGCGGCTCGATATCACCGTATCCGCACACGAACTCAACGGCATCCAGATCGAAATGCCCTGAAAAGAGGGACATCCGCTCCCAAAGCGTCCGCTCCCCAGGAGTGAGAAGCCGGTAGCTCCAATCGACCAGGGTGCGCAACGTCCGTTGCCGCGGCGGTGCTACCGCACCCGTCAACCATCGAAATCGGTCATCCAGCTGTCGCACGATGTCGCCGAGCGCGAACGAGCGCAAACGTACCGCGGCCAGTTCAATAGCCAGAGGGATGCCGTCCAACAATCTGCAGATCCGGACCACCGAATCGTGGCTGTGCTCGTCGATGACGAACTCGGGCAGGACGGCCGCCGCTCGCTGGGCGAACAGGTCGACCGCCTCGCACTGCTCAGGCCGCTCCGCCTCGGGCGAGTCCTGGTCGGGCACGGGAAGGGGGAGAAGCGTCACAGTGCTCTCACCGGGGACGCCGAGCGACTGGCGACTGGTGGCGAGGATCTGGAGCTTCGGCGCGGCGCGCAGGAGCTCGTAGGTCAAGACGGCGCAAGAGTCGATCAGGTGTTCGCAGTTGTCCATCACCAGCAAGGCGTGCTGCGGGGCGAAGAACTCGCCGAGAACGGCGATCGGCGAGCACGCCGGTCGTTCCCGGAGCCCGACGACGGCTGCCACCGTCTGGGTCATCAGCGATGGATCGGTAAGATCGGCGAGATCGACGAGCCAGACCGCGTCGAACGCTCGGTGGCGTTCGGAGGCCACCCGCTGCGCCAGCCGTGTTTTGCCCACACCTCCCATGCCGGTCAGCGTCACCAGACGCGAAGTCGACATGAGCTTCTGGACTGCGGCCATCTCATGCCGACGCCCCACGAAGCTGGTCACCTCAGCAGGAAGATTGCCAACCTGCTGTGTGAACACCGGACTGCGCATGCTCCCATCCTGCTCGGCATTGGCGAGGGAGCAGGTCAAACCAGGTGAAAGGCGAGGTCACCGTTCGACTGGACGGATGCGGCACCACAGCGACGGATCGAGTCCTGGCACCGATCCTCTGCGCGCCGTGAGGAGCGGTCACCGAGCGGCGGCCTGATCCTCGTGAGCGTGGTAGGGGCAGGTTGGCCCGTGGCAGGGCCGGGCGGTCAGGCGGCGATAGAGCCTCCAGAGAACGACCGCGGACAGAAGGTAGGTGGGTGCCTCGATGAGGACCTTGACGGCTCCCATCGCGACCGCCTGATCGTCGAGGTAGAGCCTGATCTGGTTGGCGGTGAGCGTGGCGTCCACCAGAAACCAGACGAGGTTGACGATGGTGAAGGCGCGCAACTGGATGGCGCAGCGTCGCCAGGCCAGGCCCTGCCGGGTGAGCACGCCGTACGCAAGCCCGAACGGCGGCAGCCTGAGCAAGAGCAGGATGGGCGTGGCGACGGCGAGTGTCCCGCGCATCACCAGCAGCGGCAGGAAGAAGTCGGCGGCGTTGCCTGAGGCGGTGACCAGTGCCGCCGCCGCTGCCGACACGCCGAACCCGGCGAGCGCCGCCCACGGCTTCTGGGCCTGCCGTACTCGGAAGAGGGCCACAGCGGCGGCTGCCACCAGCGCGGCCGCCAGAGAGGGAGCGATCTGCCTCGTCGTGGCGTAGGCGACGGTGAAGCCGATGACGGGCAGCGCGGTCTCGAGAACGTGGGCGCCGACCCGGCGCAGCAGATGCACGGGTTCAGCCGCGCAGCAGGAAGTCGCCCATGGCGGACACCGAAGCGTTGACCGCTTCGAACCCGTCACGACGCATTTCCTCCTCGTAGGCGGCCACCGCATCGAGCAGCGGCTGTCCGCCGGCCAGGTGGCGGCACAGGCGCGCGGCGTCCTGCAGGGCGGTGTTGGCGCCCGAGCCGCGGTTGGGCGGCATGGCGTGGATGGCGTCGCCCAGCAGGGTGACGGCGGTGGGCTGCCACGGGTCGACCGGCATCGAGGCGCCGAGCGGCAGGCAGAGCGTCTGCTCCGGCCAGGCCTGCTCGACGACCAGCCGCAACGTCGGATGAGCCGGCTCGACCAGCTCGCGCGCGAGCTCCCAGAGCCGCCTGGCGCCGATGGTCTGGAATCCCGTCCCGAGCCTGTCGCTGGGCGGGATCAGCGCCCACATCAGGAAGTCGGCGGTTTCGCCCGGGTCCAGTTCTGGCAGCAGCCGCGCGGCGGCGCGCGGTGGCGGCTCGCTGAACTGCATGGCCGCCAGGATCATGCCGAGGTCGTCCAGCTCGGTGATGGTGAAGTTGCTTCCGATCAGATCGATGATCCCGGTGCTAGTGATCTCCGTGGTGATCGGGGTCTTGCCTCCGAGCCAGCGCGCCCCCGTGTCGATCACCTCGGCGTGCGGCAGGAGCTGGCGGCGTATGGCGGAGCCGATGCCGTCGGCTCCGACCAGGAGATCTCCGTCGGCGTGGGCGCCGTCGGCGAAGTACGCGCGTACACCCTGGCTCAGGTACTCGAACCGGACGAGCTCCCGGCCGAAGTGCACGCGGTCCTCCTGGCCGTTCAGCAGGATGCGCCTCAGTAGCTGACGGCTCACCGGGTGGCCGGGCCGCACGGCGTCGGGCCTGCCCTGTCCGCCGTCGAAGGAGTTGGTGGCCAGCAGCTCCAGGCGGCCGTTCACGTCGCCGATCACCTTGAGTGCTCGGCTGTCGCGCCCCAGGGTCGCCTCGAACAGTTCGGCATGGGCCGGGGGCAGGCAGGCGTGCAAGGCCTGCTTTCCCCTGTCGTCGATGTGGAAGCGGGCTCCCTGGGCGCGGCTGTCCGGTGCCGGGTCCCGTTCGTAAACGGCCGCGTCGATCCCGGCTCGGCGTAGCCCGTGGGCGAGCGTGAGTCCGCCGAGTCCGGCTCCGGCGATGATGACGCGCAAGGTCACGGCTGATCTCCTCTGTTCAGGATCTGGTTGAGTACGGTTTCGAGGTCGTGTTCTGGTGATGCCGTCCGCGCGCGCCAGGCGATGATGCCATCGGGACGGACGAGTACGGCCCCGCTCGCGCTCACGCCGAGGGCCTCGGCCCACGACGGCTCCAGTGCGGTGAGGGGGATGTCGGTGCTGGTCCAGCCGGGGCCGGCCAGGCAGACGAAGTCCCGGCCGAACAGGTCGAGCCCCAGGTAGGGCACGCGGGTGCCTGGCAGTCCTGCGGACTCCAGGGGGTCGGCGAAGGTCTGTTCGCCTTCCGGGACCACTGCCGAGGACCGGTACACCGCACCGAATTCCAGGGTGAGCCGGTCGGGCAGATCCTCCGACGGTGGGATCACGCTGATCCGGGTGAGCGCGTCGGTGAGCGCGAGGCTCGCGAGCGGGCGGCGCTCGGTGTCGTAGCTGTCGAGCAGCCCGGGACCGGCCCTGCCGCTGAGTATCAGAGCCAGCTTCCAGGCGAGATTCTGCGCGTCCTGAAGCACGCTGCCGCCGTGCATGCCGGGTGTGGGTGGCAGCGAGCAGGCGGCATCGCCGATGAGCGCGACCCTGCCGCGCGTGAACCGCTCAGCGGTGAGCAGGGTGATCGGCAAGCTGAAGATGCCGTTGATCTCGACTTTCAGGTCCGGCAGGCCTGCCGCTGCGCGGGCGAGTTCGACCAGGTCCTCGCCGTCGTCGGGGGAGTCGTCGGCCGGGCGAGGGCGCAGCAGCACCCACGAGTCGGGCCCGGACTCCTTCAGCAGGGTGCCGCCCACCCCATCGAGCTGCACGCCGGCGAAGTGCCGCCCGCGGATGGCCTCGCTGAGATCCGCGCGGAAGGCCACGCCGTACAGCTGAGCGATGGTGCCCGGACCTTCGGCCTCGATCAGGGCGCGCTCGCGGACGAGGCTGTGCGGGCCGTCGGCGCCGACCACGTATGAGGCCCGCACGGTCGTCTCGCCCCCCGGCCGGCGCACGTCGGCGACGAGCCCGTCAGTCTCCTCCCGCAGGCCGGTCAGCTCGGAGCCGGTCCAGATCTCCGCGCCCAGCACGCAGGCGCGCTCGCGCAGCAGCTCACGCAGCCACGCGTGGTTGCAGCAAACGGGCTCGAGCGGGCTCAGCTGCGGCGGCACGGCCACCCACGGCTGCGGCGCCCGCCCGAGTTCGGCGCCGGCCAGGGTGTCGGCCTGCAGCATGTCGCCGAGTTCATCGGGGTGGAATCCGGCCGCGCGGACCGGTTCCTCTAAGCCGAGGGTGCGCAGCAGTTCCATGGCGCGCACGCTGAGCCGTTCGTTGCGCGAGGTGGGTGGCAGTTCGGTCCGGCGTTCGACGATCAAACAGGGCACGCCATAGTGGCCGAGGAGGGTGGCTACGGCCAAGCCGCTGAGCCCTCCACCGACCACCAGGACGTGGACACTGCGGTCCATGGGTCCTCCGTCTCGGATAAGTTCGACATGCGGTGAAGTAAACTGACGCCGTGAACGACACGGCTGGCGAGCAGGGGCGCCGCGGCCGCTGGCGCACCGGCGCGGCCAACCGGCAGCGGATCGTCGAGGCCGCGGCGGCGCGGTTCGGCGCCGAGGGGTTCCAGCGGGCCACCATCAGGGCGATCGCCGTCGACGCCGGTGTCGACCCGGCGATGATCCACTACTTTTTCGGCAGCAAGCAGGGTCTCTATGAGGCCGTGCTGAACAGGTACAGCCCGCAGCGCGATCCGGTGGGTGAGCTGCTGTCGGAGGGGGTGGAGCACTTCGGGGAAAGGCTGGTGCGCCGGTTCCTCGAAGTCACCGAGGGAGGCGACGCCGCAGACGGGGTGGGCGCCCTGACCCGGCTGGCCGTCACCGATCGGGAGCCCGCGGCCAAGCTGCGCGAGTTCATCGAGAACGAGTTCGCCGGCTCGCTCGCCAAGCACCTCGACCTGCCGGACGCGCATCTGCGGGCCAGTTTGATCGGTGCCCAGCTCGCCGGCCTGGCCGTGGCCCGCCACCTGCTGGGCGTGGAGCCCTTGGCCTCGGCGTCCACGGAAACGCTCGTCACGCTGATGGCGCCGGTCATCCAGCGGCTGATCACCGAGCCGCTGGGGTGAACCTCACGGGCAGTTCGGCCAGGCCGCGGAACAGGATGGCCGTCCCCGGCCGCTGACGCAGCTGCTCGGGCGGGCAGGCCAGCGCGAGGTCCGGGAAGCGGTCCAGCAGGCCGCGGAAGGCGATCTCCGCCTCCATCCTGGCCAGCGGCGCGCCCAGGCAGAAATGCAGCCCGTGGCCGAAAGCGACATGGGCGTTGTCCTCGCGCCGGATGTCGAAACGGTCAGGCTCGGGGAAGCGCCCGGGGTCCCGGTCGGCGGCGGCCAGAGCCACCGTCACCTGGCTCCCCGCCGGAATGGTCACCCCGCCGATCTGGATGTCCTCCACCGCCGTCCGCCCTGTTCCCTGCTCGACGGGGCCGTCGTAGCGCAGCATCTCCTCGATCGCGGAAGGCAGCAGGTCCGGCTGGGCGCGCAGAAGGGCGAGCTGGTCGGGGTGGCGCAGAAGCGCCGCCATGCCGTTGCCGATCAGGTTGACCGTCGTCTCGTGGCCGGCGACGAGCAGCAGATTCAGCATGCCCACCAGCTCCCGCCCGCTCAGGACGCCGTCCTCGTCGTCCGCAGCCGCCACCAGCGCGCTGGCCAGGTCGGGCTGCTCGTCCCTCGGCACGCCGGGCCGCAGATCGCCGCGCTTGCGCTCGATCAGGGCGGCGAGGTAGGCGTTGATGGCCTCGATGCCCTTCAAGCGCCTGGCACGCAGGTCCTCCTCCAGCGGCAGCAGCAACATGGCGGCGGTCCAGGACCTGAAGTCGGCCCTGTCCTCCTCCGGCACGCCGATCAGCTCGCTGATCACCGTGATCGGCAGCGGGTAGGCGAACGCGTCGATCAGGTCTGCCTGTCCCAGCGGTGCCATCCGGTCGAGCAGATCGTCGGTGATGTGCTGCACCCTGGGTCGCAGCGCCTCGATGCGGCGCGGGGTGAACCCCTTGCTCACCAGGCGGCGCAACCTCGTGTGGTCAGGCGGGTCGCTGTTGAGCATGTTCGTTCCGGTCGGCCCCTCGTCGGCGGTGACGATGCCCAGCTCGCGCAGCCACTGGGGGGCATACCGGGGGTGCTTGGAGATGCGCGAGTCGTTCAGCAGGGCCCTGGACTCGCCGTACCCGGTGACCATCCAGACCTGAGCGCCCAGCGGGCCTTCGACGCTGCGGACGGGACCCTCCTGGCGCATGCGGGCGTACAGGGGGTACGGGTCGGCCCGTTCCTCCGGGCTGATCAAGGTGGGCTCGGACGGGGCCGGCGGTGGCCGCTCCTGTGTCGTGCGGACCGCGCTGGCCGGAAAGCTTCCGAGCAATCCGGCCTTGACCTTGCCCGTCCACTGATCGCCGTCGATGACACCGGTGAAGCGCAGGTTCATCCCCATGATCGCCCTGCGCACCAGCCAGCCCGCCTCGTTGCCGCGCACCGAGCCCTCGGCGATCTCCCAGGAGCCCTGCGCGCCGGTCATCGTCCCTGTCAGCTGTTCGCCGTGCGAGGTGAACGTCGCGGAGAAGCTCTGCGCGCCCCTCGGAGACTCCGCGGTGAACGCCCACGTGCCGTCGATGCTCATGATCTGCTCCCTGATTCCGGAAAAAACTTCATCCCCTGGGGAAGAAATGTAGGCGATCAGGGCCATTACTTCAACACAAAATGAAGTAATGCGGCTCCTCGCGCCCGGAGGACGGTGAAGGAGTGTGGCAGCAGGTCGCACTCGATCAGCTGGCCGGATTCCGTCCGGGGAGCGGTGGGAGCAGGGCGAACGGCGTGGGTCGCCCGCGTGGTGGGTTAGCAGATCCGGTTACGTGAGGCAGACGGCCGCCAGGCGATGCCCATGGCGATCCGCGGCTGCTGGTGCCGGCGAAGCTCCGCGCGGTATCTCGCGACGAGCAGCAGCGCGTAGTCGGTCGCCACCCCGAACACCAGGATGATCAGGATCGCCGAGTAACGGTAAGGCCGGGGGCGTCGGCGGCGGGCGCGCGTTCCCGCAGGAGTTGAAGCAGGATCCGAGGCCACTGCAGTTGGACACGCTGCTGGCCGAGATCGTCAAGCTGGAGCGGGTGAAGACGATCGGCTTGCCGGACGGCCTGTTCGAGGGGGTGTCGGAGAAGATCGTGGCCGGGTCGCGAGCCCGCGCGATGAAGATGTACCGCTCCGACTTCGAGGCCCCTGGATCGGGTGAAGCTCACTCACCGGGGACGGCTCCACATCCCAGACCGTCGAGCGCAGCAGGTCGTCGTCTCCGGCATCCTCCATGCTCACCCACGGCAACCCATGCGCTTATGGCGATACGCGCCTTTTATCGCATATTGGGCTATATGGGCTGAGCGAGGGGCACGAACTGGGCATCGACAGCACACTCAATCTCACGGGGGCGATGATGTCCTATGCCAGCCGTTCCACCAGTTCACGCCGTGGTTTCACCGAAGAGGACGACGGAAGTTACGTCACGGCCGTGCGCGGGCTCGGCCTGCTCCAGGAGCCGCTGCTGAACAAGGGGACCGCCTTCACCCGGCAGGAACGCGCCGAGCTCGACCTCGACGGTCTGATCCCGCCCGCGGTGGAGACGATCGACGAGCAGGCGCGGCGGGCCTACGCGCAATACCGTGCCCAGCCCACGGACCTGCTCAAGAACGTCTTCCTGGAAGGGCTGCGGGACCGCAACGAGGTCCTGTACTACCGACTGCTCAGTGACCACCTCCGCGAGATGCTGCCGATCGTGTACGACCCCACGGTGGCCGAGGCGATCAAGGGCTACAGCCACGAGTACCGCCGACCGCGCGGACTCTATCTGTCCGTGAACGACCCTGACGGGATCGCCAAGGCGTTCGAGGACCTAGGTATGGGACCGGATGACGTCGACCTGATCGTGGCGTCCGACGCCGAGGAGATCCTCGGCATCGGCGACTGGGGCGTCGGCGGCGGGGCGGGCATCGCCGCAGGCAAGCTGGCCGTCTACACCGCCGCCGCGGGCATCGACCCGGGCCGCGTCATCCCGGTCGCGCTGGACGTCGGCACCGACAACGAGGCCCTGCTCAACGACCCCGCCTATGTCGGCAACCGGCACGCCCGCGTACGCGGCGACCGTTACGACGCCTTCATCGACGCCTACGTCACCACGGCCACCCGCATGTTCCCCGGCGTCATGCTGCACTGGGAGGACTTCGGCCCCTCCAACGCACGCCGGATCCTGGACCGTTACAGGAACAAGATCCCCACGTTCAACGACGACATGCAGGGCACCGGCGCGATCGTTCTGGCCGCCATGCTCAGCGCGCTCAGGGTGTCCGGAACGGCCATGCGGGACCAGCGGATCGTCGTGTTCGGCGCGGGCACGGCCGGCTGCGGCATCGCCGACCAGCTGCGGGATGCCATGGTCCGCGACGGCCTCGATCGCGACACCGCCACCCGCCGCATCTGGACGATCGACAAGCAGGGCCTCCTCATCGACGACATGACGGACCTCCGCGACTTCCAGCGGCCCTACGCGCGCCCGGCCGCCGAAGTGGACGGCTGGAGCCGCGGCGAGGACGGTGTCGGGCTGCACGAGGTCGTCGAGCGGGTCAAGCCCACCATGCTGCTGGGCACCTCGACCATGCACGGCGCCTTCACCGAGGACGTCGTCCGCGCGATGGCCTCTGACGGGGGTCGACCCATCATCTTCCCGATCTCCAACCCCACCGAGCGGATCGAGGCGATGCCGGCCGACCTGCTCCGTTGGACGGACGGCCGTGCCCTGATCGCCACGGGCATCCCGGTCGACCCGATCACGTACAACGGTGTCACGTACACCATCGGCCAGGCCAACAACGCGATGTTGTACCCCGGCATCGGGCTCGGCGTGGTCGTGTCCAAGGCGCGCCAGGTCAGCGACGGCATGTTGGAGGCTGCCGCTGACGCCGTCGCCGGGCTCGTGGACCCATCGCTGCCGGGCGCGTCGCTGCTGCCCCAGGTGGACAACCTCAGAGAGGTCTCGGCGACCGTCGCCGTGGCCGTCGCTGAGCAAGCCGCCACCGAGGGCCTGGCCCGCACTGAGATCCACAACGCGGTGGAACAGATCCGCCAGGCGATGTGGCAGCCCACCTACCACCCGATCAAGGCCATGGAGCAGCGATGACCAAGACCGGATCCCCACCGGCGATCAGGGACGTCCCGATCGGGCTGGACGAGCGCGGCACACGCGCCGAGAGCGACTCCCTTGGGGAGCTCCAGGTACCTGCGCACCATTACTGGGGCGCGCAGACCCAGCGGTCACTGATCCACTTCAACATCGGCGACGACCGCATGCCCAAGGCCGTCTACCACGCGTACGGCTACATCAAGAAGGCCGCCGCGATGGTCAACGCCCGCGCCGGACGGCTGCCCCAGTGGAAGGCCGACCTGATCTGCCGGGTGGCCGACGAGGTGATCGCCGGCGACCTCGACTCAGAGTTCCCGCTGTATGTCTGGCAGACCGGCTCGGGCACCCAATCCAACATGAACGTCAACGAGGTGATCTCCAACCGGGCGATCCAGCTCGTCGGCGGCAGGCTGGGCGCCAAAGAGCCCATCCACCCCAACGACCATGTCAACATGGGGCAGTCCTCCAACGACACCTTCATCACCGCCATGCATCTGGCCGCCCTGCTCGCCATCGACGGCCACTTGCTGCCCGCGGCGTCCCGTCTGCGGGAGGCCGCCGACCGCAACAGCCGCCGCTGGGAGCACGTCGTCAAGATCGGCCGCACCCACCTGGAGGACGCCACCCCTCTCACCGTGGGCCAGGAATGGTCGGGCTATGCCGCCCAACTGCAGGACGCGATCGAGCACCTGACCGCCACGCGGTCCGGCCTCTACCGTCTGGCGATCGGCGGCACGGCGGTCGGCACCGGTCTGAACGCGCCCCCCGGCTTCGCCGATGAGGTCGCCGCGAAACTCGCCGAGCTCACCGGTCACCCGTTCGTCAGCGCCGCCAACAAGTTCGCCGCCCAGGCGTCGTGCGACGCCCTCGTACGCGTCTCGTCGGCAGTGCGCGCGCTGGCGGTGACGCTGTTCAAGTTCGCCAACGACATGCGCTGGCTCGGGTCGGGGCCGCGGACGGGCCTGCACGAGCTGCGGTTGCCGTCCAACGAGCCCGGCTCCTCGATCATGCCGGGCAAGGTGAACCCCACCCAGGCCGAGGCGATGCTCATGGTGGCCCTGCAGGTGATGGGCGACGACACCGCGGTCTCCCTGGCCGGGGCCGAGGGCAACTTCGAGCTCAACGCGTTCCGGCCGATCATCATCAACAACGTCCTGCACTCTGTCCGCATCCTGACCGACATGATGGACCACTTCCGCGTGTACCTCGTTGAGGGCGTGCAGCTCGACGAGGAGACTCTGAAGCGCAACATCGAGCGCTCCATCATGATGGTGACCGCGCTGAGCCCGGTGATCGGCTACGACCGTGCCGCCCGCATCGCCCACCACGCACTCGATGAGAACCTGACCCTCAAACAGGCCGCACTCGACGCGGGTATCAGTGAGACGCTCTTCGACCAGGTGGTCGACCCCGAACGCCTCACGCGCCCCGGCGCGGCCGACGCCGCCTCCGGCACGCCCGCCGTACGGAGGAAATGACGTGGCCGCCGCCGGCGTGGATCCTCCCATGGCAACTGAGCCGGCGGACCCGGCTTCTGTTCTGCGGTCGCACGAAGGGAGACGATCACGTGCGGCGTATCCACCTGAGGACGGGAAACTGGTTCCGTTCGTGGGAACTGACCACACATGCTCGTGAGTCTTTACCGCACTGGGCGGTCGGAAGCATGATCGATGTTCGCGAGAAGTGGCCGCGCTTGGTGGCTGCGGGTCTGCGGCCTCGTCAACGGGCTGTCCCGTCTGTGAGAAGTCGGCCCTGCTCAGCGAGTCCGGCCCTCTGATCATTTCAGTGCAAGTGGACCAGCCTGGTGACACATCCGGGTGCCGGACGGAACTTCCGGACGGGGCCCCGGGGCAGGTTCCGCTTGTGCGACAGGTTGCGACGGATCCGGCCGCGACCCTAGACCTGGCTGGTCATCGCGGCGCAGGCACGCCCGACCGCCATGCCCGACTTGCGGCATGGCGCGACTCCGCATATCGTGCCGATGTATCAACTCGATATATCGGGCCGACGGTTTGCCGTAGCCCGGTTGACGCGGGAGCTGCCGATGAGGCGGATCGACTACGACACGGAGCAGTACCAGAACTACGCGCGTGGCCGTGCGCTCACCGAGCGGCAGCTGCAGACGTGGATCAGCGCCTTCGGAGCCCTGCTGCCCGAGCGGCGCCCGCTGGCCGGGTTGGACGTCGGCTCAGGGACGGGCAGGTTCACCCCCGCGCTGGCGCGAGCGTTCGGGCCGGTGATCGGCGTCGAGCCGTCGGTCCGCATGCGCGAGATGGCGCAGGCGCAGTCCCTGCATCCTGGTGTGCGGTATCTGGCAGGCTCCGCCGAGGACATGCCAGTGCCGTCCGGCAGCGCCGACTACGCTCTTATGTTCTTGTCCTGGCACCATGTCCAGGACAAGCCGCGGGCGGCCCGGGAGCTGGCCAGGGTGCTCAGGCCCGCCGGGCGGCTGCTACTGCGCGGAAATTTCAGCGACCACCATCCCAGGCCGTGGTGGCTGGAGCACTTCCCCCGCGGCCTTGAGGTGGACGCCTCGCTGTTTCAGCCGCTGCATGAGGTCATCGCGACGTTCACGTCGGCCGGCTGGCGCGTTGCCGGCTTCGGCACGGTTACCGAGCCGTCCTCCGGCACCCGCGGTGACATGCTCCAACGGCTGCGCCTGCGCACCCTTTCGTTCTTCGCTCACCTCAGTCCCGACGAGCTGGAGGCCGGCTTCCGCCGCCTGGAGCAGGCTGTTGCCGCAGATCCCGACGCACCGGCGCCTGTGTTTTCTGAGCCGCTGCTCACGCTCGAACGGTGCTAGTAATGCCAACGGCGCCTCGTTGACCTGCGTTGTGGTTTTGTTCGTGGGAACTGACCGCACTTGGTGGCTGCGGGGTCTGCGGCCTCGTCAACGGGTAGGACCGACACGGACGGCAGCAGCAGCTCATGCCAGACGAGGGCCCCGCTGCCTGGCTGTATGCGCGGCGGAGCCCCAGCACGCGAATGCTCCAAGGCTTCACGTCGGAACCTTTCGAAGTATTCTCCGCGAGCATTGCGATCTCTTGAGCGTCCGGCTCGCCGGAAGTTGTTGCGGTCGATCGGCACCTGTATCTGATCGGCGCCATTGTGCGCGGTGTCTATGGCCAATGCGCGTTGAAAGAGCCGACGGCGCTGTCGAGTACGAGGTGACAGCTGGTCACTCCGAGCCGTACATTCGCCCGATAACCCCCCTTAAAGAGGAGACTGTTTGTGTTCACCCCCCGGCAGCGCCGAACTACCGCCTGCCTCGCCCTCGCTACCGCCGCCGCGCTGCTGGTCCCCGGCACCGCCCATGCCGGCACCGACCCCACCGCGACGATCTTCTACCCCAACCCGGTCCAGACCCTCGGCGACCAGTTACTGACCGACGACAAGGACCGCGACAGCGCGGCCTTCGCCCTCGCCTACCGCACCGTCACCCTCACCGACCTGGACGGCTCCGGCACCCTCACCGGGCGTTACGTCCGGGTCAAGAGTGAGACCGGCAAGCCGGTGAAGGGCACGTTCTCCTTCCACCGCGACACCGACCAGTTCGAGCAGGTGATGGGGTACTACTGGGTCACCGCCGCCCAGCACTACCTGCAGTCAGTCGGCTTCGGCTCCCGGCTGCGTCCGGTCAACCAGCGCCAGATCGAGTTGCGGATCAACCAGTACGGTCCCGACAACTCCTTCTTCCGCGAGGACAAGGCCAACATCACCCTCGGTAAGGGAGGTGTGGACGACGCGGAGGACGCCGAGGTGATCGTCCACGAGTACGGTCACTCGGTGCAGGACGGTCAGGTGCCTGGCTTCGGCACCACGCTGGAGTCCGGCGCGATCGGCGAGGGCTTCAGCGACTACCTCGCCGTCGCCGTGACGAGCTGGAAGACCGGCGTTCCCGCGAATGCGCCGGAGGCCTGCGTCGCCGACTGGGACGCAGTCTCCTACACCTCCACTACCCCGCACTGCCTGCGCCGCCTCGACGGTACCAAGCGCTACCCGGAGGACGCGGTGGGAGAGGTCCACCGCGACGGTGAGATCTGGTCGGCGGCCCTGTACGACATCCGCGCCCGCCTGGGCGACAGCCTGGGCAGCGCGATCATCATCGATGCCCAGTTCGACTTCGCCAAAGACACCACGTTCCGCGCCGCCGCTGAGGCGACGGTGGCCACGGCGCAACGCCACGGCGGCGCCACCGCCGCCACCGCGGTCCGCGAGGCCTTCGCATCCCGAGGCCTTCTCTGACCGGACAGCACTCCGCAGGAGCAGGCCCTGCCTCGTGCGCTACCGTGCCCGCGAGGCAGGGCTTGCTCCGTGACCGGCGCCGCGATTCTGGCCCGGCAGCCGCAGGTTCCACGGCACGTAGGTCTCGACCGTGTTGAGGCCCATGGCGCGCACCATGGCGAGCCGGTGCTTCCCTTGCTCGGGGTGAACGCGGAAGTAGTGCAGTGCGCCCGACGGCACCTGAACTCGGCGCCGTCCAGCCGGAATGAGCCGTCATCGACGGGGATGACGCGCACGAAACCATCCCTTGCCGAGTTCGGGGTCCTGGCAGGGGCGCCAAGGGCGGGTGGATGGGTGACGCACTTGAGTACGCCTTCGACCAGCGCAGGTGGCCGTGCCGGCCGTCGATGCCGACGGTGACGCTCTGGCCCGGCAGCAGCGTGTGCCGATGATCGGCGGGTTATCTGCTGATTCCGGCGGTCATGCCGTCGACGATGCGGCGGCCCAGCCAGATGTAGAGCACGATCATGGGGTAGACCAGGATCACGATGCCCGCGAACATGCCGCCCCAGTCGGAGCTGTACTGCATGCTGCTGTACAGACCGAGGAGCGCGGCAGGCAGGGTGCGTTCCTCAGGGAGTGGGGCGATCAGCAGGGCGAGCAGGGTCTCGTTCCACAGACCCATGACGTTGAGCACGAATACAGTGGTCAGACCCGGCCTGGCCACGGGCATGATGACCTGAACGAACGCGCGGAGCGGGCCGGCGCCGTCGATCTCGGCCGCCTCCTCGATCTCGTGCGGCAGCGAGCGCATGTAGCCGGTGAGCACGAACACCGCGAAGGGCACCGACAGCGCCACCTGAAAGACCAGCAAGGTGATGCGGTTGTCCCACCAGCCGGTGACCCAGTCCTCCATGAAGGTGTAGACCGACAGTTTGATCACCACGATCGGCACCAGGATCGTCTGAATCGGGATGCTCAGCCCTATCGCGAAGTAGTTGATAGTGCGGCCGGCGACGCGCCGGTTCGAGCGTGCCAGCACATAGGCGGCGGGGGCGGACACCGCCACGATCACCACGGATCCGAACAGGGTCAGCACCACGCTGTTCATGGCCGCGGCGGAGAATTCGGCCGCCTGCCACGCCGAGCTGAAGTTGTCCCAGCGCGGGGTCTCCGGCAGGCCGAACGGATGCAGCCACACCTCGCCCGATTCCTTCAGCGACTGGATGCCCACCCACGCGATCAGGGCGAGGTTGAAGGCCACCCAGGCCCACAGCGCGACGGCCGTGGCCCTGGGCAGCAGGATGTCCCCGATCAGACGTCTCATGACAGCTCCACTCGATCACGCCTGGTAATGCGCCGGGTCAGCACGATCAGTACGGCCGTCACGAGGAGCGTCATCACGCCCATGGCCGCCGCGCTTCCGAGGTCCGGCAGGCCGGCGCCCTTCACCACGATGTACTGCTGCACCGCGATCGTGCGGGCGGGGATCGGCGGTGCGGCAGCGGTTCCCGCGGTGGTGAAGGCCAGCACGATGTCGAAGATCTTCAGGCTGCCGACCACCCAGAGTACGGCGGAGACCGCGAAGACGTCCCAGGTCAACGGGAGCGTGATGTGCCGGAACTGCTCCCATTTGGTGGCCCCGATGAGCTGGGCGTCCTCGTACACGTGCGCCGGGATGGCGTCGGCGGCCGACATCATCAGCGCGACGTAGAAGCCGGTGCTCGACCAGACCAGCCCACCCACGATGCAGCGGAACACCATCTCGGGGCCGAGCCAGGGCTGCGGGTCCAGGCCGAACCAGCCGAGCACGATGTTGACCGCGCCCTCGGGGTTGAGCAGGAAGCCGACCGCCGCGCCGATCGCGATGATCGAGATGACCATCGGCAGGAAAACGATGGCCCGGATGAAGGCCCGCCCCTTGAGCTGTCTGAGCACGACCATGGCGAGGAAGGTGAAGCAGAAGATCAGACCGCCGCCGACGATCGCCATCACGAACGTGTTGGTGAAGGCCGTGGCGAAGACCTCGTTGTGCAGCAGCGCCACGTAGTTGTCCAGCCCCCGCCAGGCCATCTCCGAGCCGGGTCCCGACCATCTGGTGAGGCTGACCCAGATACCGAACAGCGAGGGCGCGACGAACAGCAGGGTATAGACGAGGAGCGCGGGCAGCAGGAAGGGCCAGAAGGCCCGTTCATAGGCTTTCATCCGTTCGCCAGGTGCTCCGCCGTCCGCTTCTTGCCCTCCCGGACGAACGTGGTCGCGTCGATCTTGCCGGAGAGCAGCTTGTCGTTCAGGGGCAGGAACATATCGCCCCACCAGGTCTTGTCGGCACCCGCGTAGTCGTAGCTCAGGTGCGTCTCCTTGGCCTCCAGCACCGCCTTCTGCACGTCCGCCATGTGCGCGGGCGCGGGCACGTCACCGCGCGAGGGGATGTTCAGCGCCACGGTGGAGAACTGCTCCATGTACTTCTTCTGCAGCGCGAAAGCCAGGAACTTCTTGGCCGTCTCGACGTTCTTGCCCTTGGCGTTCACGCCCCATCCGAGGGTTCCCACCTCGGTGGACCTCTTACCGCCGGCGGGGATCTGGAACGAGGCGACCTTGAAGCCGGGAGCCAGCTGGGGCTGGACCTCGCTGGCCAGCCAAGTGCCGTTGAGGTTCAGGTCGTATGTGCCCTGCGCCCAGGCGTTCTGTGCGGCGGGGAACTTGGTCGCCATGAAGTCCCGCTGGAAGTAGCCGCCCTTGGCGAGCTGCTCGACCTTCTTGGCCGTGTCGAGCACCTGGGGCTTGTCCCAGTTGGCGGCGTCCTTGGCCAGCTCGGCGAGGCTCCCCGCGCCGTTGGCGCCCACCAGCAGGCTGTAGAACCAGTAGACGTTGTAGAAGGCGATGGTGCCGTCCTGGCCGATCGGGGTACGGCCGGCCTTCTTGGACTCATCGAGGAAGGCGATGAACTCCTCCCAGGTCTGCGGCTTCAGCCCGGGGTGCTTGGCCGCGTTGTACCAGACGGCGGTGGAGATGATCGTGTGCGGAAGGTAGGCCAGGCCGTTCTTACCGGAGGAGGCTCGCCGTACCGGCTCGGGGAGCACCTCCTTGACCGTCTTGCCCTCGCCGGGGACCTGCGCGTTTTCCACGTCGTCCAGCGGGCCGATGATTTGCTGGGCGGTCAGGGTGTCGATGTCGCCGGTGGTGGTGTCGAACAGGTCGGGGCCCTGGCCGGAGGCCATCTCGGCGTTGAGGTTCTCGTTGCCGGTGCGGCCGACGAACTTCAGGTCGACCTTGGTGCCCGTCTCCTTGGCGAAGTCGTCGAGGATCGTCTTAATGATCTTCGCTTGGGGCTCCGCCGCCCCCCAGGACGAGCGGTAGGACAGGGACTGCTGGGCGGGTTCACCGCTGTTCTTCTTGCCGCAGGCGGCCAGGCCGAGGGCACCGATCAGGAGGAGAGCCGTCATTTTACGCATGGTGGGGGGCCTTTCCTATCGAGACGACGGTTCGAGTGTGCCTGGCCTGTTCCGCGGCCCAGACCACCCGGTGCGTGGCGAGGCTGGCTTGTGCGTTGGTCGGGACCAAGGCCGGGTCGTTGTCGCGGACGGCGGCGAGGAACACCTCCATCAGCGCTCCGTCACCGCCTCCGTGCCCGGAGGCGGCCGAGGCGTCCGCACCGGCGAGGGCGTCGATCACCGACACCTCATTGGTGAGGAAGTCGTGGACGCGGAGCGTCTCGCCGTCGCAGTCGATCGAGCCGTGCGTGCCGAAGATCCTGGTCTTCCTGTGCTCGAGCGCGCCGAACGCGGTCATGGTGCAGGTGGCGCTCGTGCCGTCGGCGAACTCCATGATCACCACCTGGCTGTCGACCACGTCGTTGTCGCAGGCGTAGACGCATCTGCCGTACGGGCCCTCACGCAGGGCCGTGAGCACGCCTTCCTCGGTGAAGTCGCGGGTGATCGCGCCGAGCGGCCAGACGTGCCGGTTCGGATCGGCGAGGCACTCCATGTACAACTGCCTGGCCGAGTAGGGGCAGGTGGGCTCTACCGAGCAGTCCAGGCATCGGTCGGCAGCACCTGCGGGCTGGTTCTCCTTGGTGAAGTGGACGAGCTTGCCGAAGGAGGAGACCCGCTCGGGCACCTCGCCCTTGATGTGCACGATCCAATCGAGATCATGGCAGGCCTTGGCGAGTAGCATCGGGGCCGACTCGGCCTCGTTTCGCCAGTTCCCCCGCACGAAGGAGTGTGCCTGGTGCCACCAGCCGACCTGCTCCAGGTGCTGGATGTTCATGATCTGGCCGATCCTGCCCGCGTCCAGGAGCTCCTTGAGCCTGGTCGTGTAGGGCGCGTAGCGAAGCACATGGCAGACCGCCAGGATCACGCCGTTGCGGTCGGCGGCCTCGGCGATGGCCGCGGCGTCCTCCTCCGTCGGCGCCATCGGCTTCTCCAGCAGGATGTGGTAACCCAGCTCGGCCGCGCGTACGGCGGGCTGGAGGTGCAGGCGGTCCTGCGTGGCCACGATCACCGCGTCGGCCAGCCGCCCGCCGGCCAGCAGGTCCCGCCAGTCGGCGAAGGCGCGCTCGGCCGGGATGCCGTGCTCGGCGGCGAAGTCGGCCCGCCTGCCCTCGTCGGGCTCGGCGACGGCCACGACCTCGGCCAACCCGCCTTCGCGCGCCAGTCTGGCGTAACCGGTGCCGCGCAGGCCCGCCCCAATCACGGCAAGAGTGACCATCCGCATCCCCCATGGGTTGTACATTACTAATGAAAGATGTTTTTATTTGTGCGGCAGAGCATCTGTCAAGGGGGCAAGCGTTGACAATTCGCGGCGGCGACACCTCGCGGCTTCGCCGGATCAATCTCGTGACGACGCTCCGTACGGTCCGGTCGCAGGGGCCGCTCGGACTGACCGACCTCGCCAAGAGGGCCGCGCTCTCCAGACCGACCGTGGAGGGTCTGGTCGAGGAGCTGCTGGGGGCAGGCTGGCTCAGGGAGCTGCCGCCGGAGAGCGGCCAGATGGGGCGGCCGGCCAGGTTGTTCGCCTTCCACGCGGCGGGCGGCCACGTGCTCGGGATCGACATCGGCTCCTACACGGTCAGGGCCAGCGTCGCCGATCTGGAGGGCACGGTCGTGGCCGCGCACGACGAGCAGATCGCCTCCACCGCCGGCCGCGCCGAGCGGCTGGCCGGTCTCAGGACAGCGATCGCGGCCGCGCTGGAGGAGGGCGGGCTGACCGCCGACCGCATCGCCGCTGTTTGCGCGGGCACCACCGGTGTGGTGACCGCCGAGGGCGTGGTGAAGCTGTCGGTCGGCCTTCCCGAGTGGACCGGCCTCGATCTGGCGGGCGAGCTGAGCGCGAGTTTCGACTGCCCCGTGCTGGTGGAGAACGACTGCAACCTGGCCGCGCTGGCCGAGCGTTGGCGCGGCCAGGCCGGCAGCGTGGACGACCTGGTGTTCGTGCTGGCCGGCGTGCGCACGGGCGCGGGCATCCTGGTGAACGGCAAGCTGCTCAAAGGCGCCAGAGGCGGCGCGGGCGAGATCGGTGCGCTGCCGCTGCTCGGCTGGCACCGCGCGCCCGTCCATCTGACCGGCTTCCAGGGCCTGCCGCCCGGCACGCCGCCACGGGACGCCGCCGCCCAGGTCTTCGCCGCGGCCAGGTCCGGCGACCCGGCCGCGCAGTGGGCGGTCGAGCATTACGCGCGCGACCTGGCGGAAGGCATCGCCGCGTTGGTGCTGACCGTGGATCCCGAGCTGGTGGTACTCGGCGGCGGCGTCTCGCGCTCGGGCGACGTGCTGCTTGCGCCGGTTCGCCGGCATCTGGACCCGTTCTGCCTCGAACCTCCCGTGGTGGCGATCTCCGATCTGGGGGAGCAGGCCGTGGTCCTGGGTGCGGTACGGCGCGCGCTCGATCACGTCGACGCCCGCCTCTACGACTTCGACGCTCCCCTCCCGAAGCCGTCCTCTTGACGATCATCGTCGCATGAGGGCACTTGACCAGACTTACACAAGAACTCATCATAAGTGGCCATGCGACATCGAGCCCTCCCCTTACTCTGCGTTACCATCCTGCTCGCACTATTCGCACCATTCGCGCCGGCTGCCATGGCCGGTCCGAACGCTGCGCAGCTATGGGTTGAGAGTCCGCAAAAGACCCTCTATCGCACGACGACGGTCCCGCAGAGCCCGAGCACCTCCATCAACCTCGTAGCCGCCCGCGGTGAATACGAGAGCGCGCAGATCGCCGTGCGCGCGAAAGAACGGCTGCGCATCGAGCGCGTCAGATTCGGCAACCTGACCGCAGGCGGCAAGCGGCCGATTGCGGGAGCCAACCTGAGCTACCACTTCGTCGCCTACAAGGACGACAGCACGGTCGCGGCGAACCCGTTCTTCCCCGACCGTGAGGGCAACCTGCTCTATCCCGAGTCGGTCATGCCAGACCCGCTGTCCAACGACCGGGCGACCTGGGTCGAGGCCGGCCAGACTCAGCCCGTCTTCGTGACCGGCTTCGTGCCACGCGGCACGGCGCCCGGCGCCTATCGCGGCACGGCGACGGTCGAGACGACTCGTGGCGACTACTCGGTCCCCATCCAGCTGAGCGTGCACAACATCGAGATCCCCACGATCGACAAGTCACCGTTCACCAACTACCACTGGACGATGACGAACGGTTTCACCTGGGACGGCTTCAGCTGGAACGGCGAGGCCGGCCAGGCCTACGACGTCGGCAAGTATTACTACGGCGTCGAGACCTACAGCGACGCGTGGTTCGACCTCATGGACGAGTTCGCACGCAAGCTTGCTGACTATCGCACCAACATGGTCTGGCTCCGCACCGACCTGTTCCTGCAGTCCACCGGCACGGAGCTGTCGGAATTCGTCCAGGGGATTCCGAGCGACGTCGACTGGACGAACTTCGACCGCTACGTCGAGGCGTTCAAGCGGCACGGGATCACCAACTTCGCGAACCAGCATCTCGTCCACGCGCTGAACAAGATGCCGGACAACGAAAAGCCCGACGACAGCTGGAACACCAAGCTGCCGGACAGCCTGCCGGTCACCGACGCCTTCCTGACGAACTATCTGACCGCGCTGCACGAGCACCTGAAGAGCAAGGGCTGGACGAACGGCCTGACGTGGTATCAGCACATTCGCGACGAGCCCATCACCGCCGACCAGCGCAACCTCTGGACCTATGTCGCGCGCAAGATTCAGCAGATCAATGCCGGCATCGGCGCCGATTTCCGCACCATGGACGCCGACCCCGAGGGCATCCTGCTCGACGACAAGACCAAGCCCTATGTCGACACCTGGGTTCCGCTGACGCCGGCATTCGAGCACAAGAAGGCCGGCTACAAGGCACAGCAGGCCGCGGGTCAGGACCTGTGGGTCTACACGTGCGAGGTCAACACTCCTCCGTGGCTCAACCGGTTCTGGACGCAGCCGACGATGACCGGCCGCATGCTGTTCTGGGACCTCGAGCGCGAGGGCGTGCAGGGTCATCTGCACTGGGCGTGGAATGCGTGGTACGTGGGTCCTTGGAAGGGCGACTCCTACATCGTCTATCCCGACAAGGCCAACTTGACGGTGAAGAGCAGCCTGCGTCTCGAGGCACATCGCGATGGTCTCGAGGACTACGAGCTCCTCAACATCCTGAGGAAGCGCAACTCGGCCTTGGCGGAGCAGATCGTCGACAGCGCGATCAGCCCGGAGGACCCGCGGCGCTACACACTCGACCCGGCATATCTCGATACTCTGCACAGCTACATCGTGCGGGCGGCCGCAGGCGAGGCTGTCGGCGCCATTCCCCAGCCGACAAGCCCATATGAGGGGCAGGATGTCCCGCGTACATTCCTGCTCGACAGCACCGATGACAGCATCAGCTACTCCGCCGGCTGGGCGCCGCGGCAGCGGCAGTCCGCCTACCTCGGCAGCATCCACCTCAGCAAGACCGCCGGCAACAAGGCGACCTACGTATTCGACGGCACCGGTATCGACGCGTTCTTCGAGAAGAACACGACGACCGGAAAGGTATCCGTGTCGGTCGACGGTGGGCCGGCGACGGTCATCGATCTCTACGAGGCGGTCCAATACGACCGCTTCACCGCGTATCGAAAGTCCGGGCTGACACCGGGCAAGCACCGGATCGAGATCACCAACCTCGAAAACAGAGAGGTGCGGTTCGACGGATTCCGCGTGCATCTCGCACCTGGGCAGCAGCACTTCGACGCGACGTTGAAGGACCTGAAGCTCACCAATGTCTCGGAATTCAAGTTCGAGGGGCATCGCGGTGACTATGCGCTGCTCGTCAACCAGGGGGCGAACACCGTCGGCCTGACCCCGACGCTGGCCGACGCCGGCGGCACGATCACCGTCGACGGCAGCGCCGTCGCCAATGGTGCAACCGTCAACGTCAACGTGGCGAACGGCAAGAACAAGGTCCAGATCCGCACGCTGGCAAGCGACGGCCAGACCGCGAAGGCCTATGAGCTCACGCTCGTGAAGGGCGCGGTCAACACGGCGGACGCCAACATCGCCCGCAGCTATTCGGCGGTGTCGGCTTCGGCGGCACGTGATGGCGATGGCGGCGTGCAATACGGCCCGCAGAAGATGGTCGACGGCGAATACGGCACGATGTTCGCCGCCAAGCAGGGCTACACCGATGCGAACCCGTTCCCGCACGAGGTCGTGCTGGACTGGAACGAGCCGAAGGCGTTCAACACGCTCGTGGTCGCAACCCGTGGTGGCATTCCGCAGGGCCTGACCGACGTCGACGTCGAGGTCTCGGCCAACGGCACCGACTGGACGACCGCCGCTCAGGGCGTCGCGTTCCGGTGGACGCATGACGATGACGACGGAATCATGGAGTATTCCGTCGCCGATCTTCCCGACCTGCAAGGCGTCAGGAAGCTGCGCCTGAAGATCAACGATGCGAACTACACCCGCTGGAGCATGTATGCCGTCTACGAGCTGGAGCTCTACAACCTGCCGGCTCTGCGTGCGGCGACGAGCAGCCAGGCCAGCTGATCAGCTACCACTGAGCACTCCGGTGAGCACTCCGGTGAGCACACCGATGGGCAGCTGATGACCGGGCGGGATCCGCTGTGCCAGCTGGCCCGGTGACCAGCGCCATGGCTCCACGAGCCCCGTGAGGGAAGCGGGTTCGGGCCCGTCGCCTTGGTCAGGCGACGGGTGCCCCCGGGAGCCCCTCGGACGACACGGCTGGGGCCGCGGGCGGCTTCGCCCTGAGCGACTCTAGCCAGAGCCGAGCGAGCCGACTGTCACCCGCCACTCGCGCAGCTTGCGATCCTTGGTGACCTGCAGCTGTGTGTAGGGGTCCTGGTCGACGAGCGCCTGCGCCGCGGTCTCGTCCTCCGCCTGCAGGACGATCATGCCGGCCGTCAGGTCCGTGTAAGGGCCGGCCGCGACGATGCTGCCCTGCTCCAGGAGCTTGTTCAGGTGGGCGAGATGGTCCTCGCGGCGCTCCGCTCTCAGCGGGGTGTCGTTGTAGCCGTAGGTCAGGACGAACAGTGCCATTCCGGGATACTCCTTTTCTGTTTCTACCGTTGGACGGCTTGATCCATGTCAGCCGTCCAGCCCGTACACCCGTCGTGCGTTGCCGGCGAAGATGGCGCGTTGGTCGGCGGGCGGGAGGTGGGCCAGCGCGTCCTTCCATGCGCCGACCACCCGCGGCATGGTGGTCCAGATCTTCTCGACCGGGAAGTTGGTGCCGAACATGGCCCGGTCGGCGCCGAACCAGCCGATCACCTCGTCGGCGACGAGGGAGATGAGGCCGGGATCCACCCGGTGGACGAAGGTGCCCTGCCCGGTGAGTTTGACCACGACGTTCGGCCGCTCGGCCAGCGCGGCCATCCCGGCCCGCCACGACTCGACGTACTCCTGGCCGATGAGCATGCCCGCGTGCACGAGGACGAAGGTGACGTCCGGGAAGGCCGCTGCCAATTCGACCGCATCCGGCATCTGTTCGGGAAAGACCTGCAGTTCGAACAGCCAGCCGCGGTCGGCGAGCGCGCCGATGTTCTTACGGAAGACCGGATCCTTCATGCGGTCGGGCGCAGTAGCGAACCGGAACTCCGGGCGCTCGTGCCAGTGCAGTTGCTGCCGGGTCCCCCGGATCAGTGGCGTGAGCGCAGCCTGCCGTCGCATGATCTCCGGAGTGTCCTCGTCGAACATGTCGGCCGATCCGATGACGGCCATCGGCCAGCCCGTCTCCTGATGAACCTCGCTGAGCCATCGCACCTCGTCCACGACCCGGTCGAGCGGCCAGTTCGTCTGCACGTAGACCGACTCGCTGATGCCCGAGGCCGCGGCGTCGGCGATGTACTCGTCGATCAGGTAATCCCGCCTGATCGGCTCGTAAGGCCCGAAGATCCGCGGCACCATCGGGCCGGACAGCCACGGCAGGTCCCCGGCCCGCCAGATGTGATGGTGCGAGTCGACGATGTCGTCCGTGTAGCGGGTCGCCTCCGACATGACGATCACTCCCTGCCCAAGGTCTGTACCTGCTCGTACGCCGTACGCAGGTCGCGTACGCCCGCAAGCGCGTCCACACTGCCGAGCACGGCCGCCATACCGCGGGTGACCGGCCGGTACGCCGGGTCGCAGGCGAGCGGCGACCACCACAGCAACCGGTGGCTCAGCAGCGACAACCGCCGTACGCCCGCCTGCATGGGCCCGCAGTCGCCGCGTTCCAGGCCATCTGAGAGCACGATCACCAGGGCGCCGCGCGCCACGGTGACATATCGGGCGTTGCAGAGGAACTCCTGGAGCGAGACGCCGATCCGCGTCCCTCCCTCGGCGTCCAGGACGACATCGCTCAGCGAGCCGACGGCCGTGTCGACACCCCGTGCCCGCAGCGGCTCGGTGACGCGGGTCAGCCGGGTGCCGAAGGTGAACACCTCGACGCGGTCGAGGCGGCCGACCACGGCGTGGGCGAAGCGGAGGTAGTCGGCGCTGTGCTGCTTCATCGATCCGGACACGTCGATGAGCAGCAGCACTCGGCGCTGCCGCCGCGGACGGTTCCGCCGTCGCAACGTCACGATCTCGCCGTGGCTGCGCCAGGATTCACGGCAGATCCTGGCGAGATCGATCCACGGACCTCGCCGGGCGGGCCGACGGCGGCGTGACCGTACCGTCGGCACCGCGCCGGGCAGCTCCCGCCGCAGCAGCGAGAGCACTGCCCGGTCGTCCTCGCTCGCCGGGCCGAACACCGGACGTCTCTCGCGCTCCGAGGAGCCGGCCTTGAGGCCCGCCTCCCCGCCGAACGTTGCCGTGAAAGGAGCTTCGTCTCCCTCCCCGCGCGGCGCGGGGGTCTCCTCGTCGGGGGACTCCTGATCGCGGACGGGCCGTGCCGCGACCTCCCCGAACCAGCGCTGGAACGTGGGGGAGTACACCTCCAGGTCCTCGCTGGAGGTGGTGAGCGTGGCCGCCCCGATCCAGTAGAGGTGCGTGGCGTCGCGCGGGCCGGCGGCCTCGATCGCCTGAAGGAAGACCCGCTGTTTGGGCACCGGTACGCGCAGGCCCTGATCGTGCAGGTCCCGCAGGAACCCGTGCACATGATCGCCGATGCGGACGACGAGGGACCGCTCAGTCACGGAACACCTCCGCGGCATGGCGGCCGACGAGGGCCAGGTCCTCCTCGTGCTTGACGAGCAGCCCTGCGGACCGGCGCATCGCCTCCAGCCAGCTCGAGCCCTCGCGGGCCAGCGCCTGCACGCCGCGGGCCCAGGAGACCGACTCCGCGATGCCCGGGCGCTTCAGCAAGGCCAGTCCGCGGATCCGATGCACGGCGGCCACGAGGCGGGCGGCACTTCTCTCGTCCAGACCCGGCGCCTGCGCCCGGATGATCGCTCGCTCCCGTTCGGCGTCGGGGAAGGGGATCCAGTGGTAAAGGCACCGACGCTTGAGCGCGTCGTGCAGTTCACGGGTCCGGTTCGAGGTGAGGATGACGAACGGAGCGCTCGCCGCCCTGATGGTGCCGATCTCCGGGATGGTGATCTGAAAGTCGCCGAGGAACTCCAGAAGAAACGCCTCGAACTCGCTGTCCGCACGATCGATCTCGTCGATCAGCAGCACCGAACCGGATGCCGCCCGCAGCGACCGCAGCAGCGGGCGCTGCAGCAGGAACTCCTCGCGGTACAGGTCGCCGACGCCGCGCCCCTCCACCTCGGCGGCCCGCAGGGAGAGCAGTTGCTTCGGATAGTCCCACTCGTACAGGGCCTGGGAGGCGTCCAGCCCTTCGTAGCACTGCAGCCGGATCAGCTCGCGGTCGAGGACCCGGGCCAGGACGTTGGCGATCTCGGTCTTGCCGACCCCCGGCTCACCCTCCAGCAGCAGCGGAAGCCCGAGCACGCCGGCCAGGTGGACGGCGGTGAGCAACCCTTCGTCGGCAAGGTAGCCCTCCGCGCCCAGCCGCCGATCCAGCGCGCCCTGATCAACCAGCACGGCCGCCCCGCAGCTCGTCGAGTCCCCGCAGCACCTTCTCCGGGGTGAACGGCATGCTCGTCAGCCGTACGCCGACCGCGTCGTACACGGCGTTGGCGATCGCGGGGATCGGCGCGTTCGCCGTCATCTCGCCGATTCCCTTGGCCCCGAACGGCCCGTTGCCGGCGGGCCGTTCGAGGAACACGCTCGTCTGCGCCGGGATGTCGGCCGGCCCCGGCATCAGGTACTCGGTGAAATCGACAGGGCCGTGCTCGCGCGACTCCGGATAGTACGGCTCCGTCGACTCGAACAGCGCGTGCGACAGACCCATCCAGGCGCCGCCCTCGACCTGCTGCGTCGCCATGGCCGGGTTGAGCGCCCGGCCGATCTCGTACGTGTTGTAGAGCCGCAGCACCTCGATCACGCCGGTCTCGTCGTCGACCTCGACCTCGGCCACCGTGCACGCGTGCGCCTGGCAGGAGTCCGGGTCCATCTCCCCGGTCTCCGGCACGACGGTGCTCGGCTCCTTGAGGAAGATGCCCCGGCCGGAGATGGTCCGGCCCTGCCGGAAATGCGCGGCGAGCGCGACCTCGCTGACGTGGATCTTCTTTTCCGACGATCCCTTGAGGCGGATGAAGCCCGTGCCGTCGGTCTCCAGATCCTCCGCGTCGACCTCCAGCTCGTCGGCGGCGACCTGGAGCATGACGTCCCTGGCCTCGCGCGCCGCCATGATCACGGCGTTGCCGACACGGTGGGTGCCGCGGCTGGCGAACGTCCCCATGCAGTGTGGGCCGGTGTCCGTGTCGGCGGTGTCGACGATGATGTTGTCGATCGGGATGCCGAGCGTCTCCGCAGCGCATTGGGCGACGACCGTCCGCAGCCCCTGGCCGAGATCCACCGAGGAGAGCGTGACGACGAATCCGCCCATCGTGGTGGCGTGGACGAGTGCCTGCGACGGGTCGCCGCCGAGGTTCATCCCGGTCGGGTAGTTGACCGCCGCGTATCCGCGCCCCTGCCGTAACGCCATCGCTCAGCCCTCCGATCGCTCGGTCGACGACATTGCCCGGTACTCCGGCGGAAGGTCGTGCCCCACCAGGTCAGCGGCGCTCTGGATCACCTCGACCAGCGCCGTGCCGGACGCGATCTTGCGATGTGCTTTCATGTCGCCGTCCCGGTAGGCGTTCTTGAGCCGAAGCTGCAGCGGGTCCATGCTCAACTCCCGGGCGATGCGGTCCATGTGCGACTCCAGCGCGAAGTCGCCGATCGTGACGCCGAATCCGCGCATGGCGCTGGACGGTGTGCGGTTCGTGTAGACGCAGTAGGCGTCGACGTGGACGTTCGGGATCGTGTACGGGCCGGGCATGTGCGCCGCCGCCTTGGTGGTGCCGTACGGGCTGTGCCGGGAGTACGCGCCCGCGTCCACGTAGAGCGTGATCTTGCGGGCGACGATCCGGCCGTCGTCCATGACGCCGTCCTTGATATAGATGCGCTCGGCCGCACGCGGGGACGACACCTGCATCTCCTCGGCGCGGCTGTAGACATACTTGGCGGGCCGGCCGGTGAGCGTGGCGGCGAGGCAGGCGAGCGGCTCGACGATGACGTCGACCTTGCCGCCGAAGCCGCCCCCGACGGTGCCCCCGACGACGCGCAGACTGGTGGGCGGGACGCCGAGGATGAGCGCGGTGTTGTCGAGGGTGAAGAAGGCGGCCTGGGTGTTGCTGTGTATCCGCAGCCGGCCGTCGCCCTGGGGAACGACGATGCAGCCGGTCGGCTCGGTCGGCGCGTGCTCGATCGGCGAGGAGCTGTAGCCGCCCTCGATGATGCGGTCCGCCTCCGCGAAGCCCCGCTCGACGTCGCCGAAGCGGACCCGGCGGCAATGATGTCCCTCGTACACGAAGTGGTTGGTGCCTGCCTGCTTGATGATCGGGGCGCCGTCGGCCAGCGCCTCCTCGACGTCGAGAACGGCGGGCAGGTCGGTGTAGTCGACCACGACCCGGGCCGCGCCCTCGCGGGCGGCGTCCTCGGTCTCGGCCACCACGGCGACGATCGGCTCGCCGCGATAGAGGACCCGATCCTCGGCCAGTACCGGCTCGTCGTCGGGCCCCACACCGATCAGGCGCAGCACGACGTACCAGTTGCTCGGGACGTCCTCGTGGGTGATGACACGAAGCACGCCCGGCACCTCGAGGGCGCCGGAGACGTCGACCCGGTTGATGAGGGCGTGGTGCCGCGTGGACCGGTGGATCTTGACGTGCGTCATCTCCGGCAGCGTCATGTCCTCGAAGAAGACCGTGCGGCCGGTGACGTGACCGCGGGCGTCCGAGCGCTGGACTGCGGAGCCGATGACGGCGAAGTCGCCGGCACGCTCGCCCTTGAAGTATGCGGTGTCGATCGGGGTGACGCGCGCCATCAGACCTCGGCCTCCACGGGCTCGAGCGGGGCGCCGCTGCGGCGCTCCGCGGCGGCGAGGACGGCGGCGATGATCGGCTCGTATCCGGTGCAGCGGCAGACGTTGCCGCAGATCGCCTCGGTGACATCCTGACGGGTCGGATCCGGCTTCCGGGTGAGCAGCGCCGTGGCTGACATGATCATCCCGGGGGTGCAGAACCCGCACTGCGTCGCGAAGAGGTCGACGAACGCCTGCTGGACGTCGCTGAGCCGGTCGCCGTCGGCCAAGCCCTCGATCGTCTCCACGGTAGAGCCGTCGACCGTCACGACGGGGATCAGGCACGAGACCACGGGCCGGCCGTCCAGCAGCACGGTGCAGCTGCCGCAGCCCCCTTGCGCGCAGCCGCGCTTGGCCCCCATCAGTCCGAACGTCTCGCGCAGGGCGTTCAGCAACGTCGTCGACGGCCGGGCGATCAGCTCCCGCTCGCTGCCGTTCAGCTTGAGCGTGACGATTCTCGAGGGCATACGATCCCCTTTCAGGCCCCGAGCAGGGCGCGACGCAGGTGGACGGGGTAGACCCGAGCGCGGTACCAGGCGGAGGCGTAGGCGTCGTCGAACGGCTCGATGACGTCCGCTTCGGCCGCCTGGGCGACGACCTCGGCGTTCAGCGGCGCGCCCAGCAGAACGCGCTCGGCGCCGACCGCACGCACCAAGCGGCGCGCGAGGCCGCCGAGCACGAGACGGACGTCGCCGACCAGGCCATCCTCGATCGTGATCCGGGCCGCCACCGTGACGATGGATCCTGAGTTGAGACGCCGCCGACTCGCCTTGTAGAACCGGAACGCGTCCTTCGCCGGAGCGGTGAACCGGACACAGGTCACCAACTCGCCAGGCCGCAGGCCGTCGGTGACGACCCGCTCGAGCGGGTCGCGCCGCGCGCCCTCGGCGCCGAGCACGTCCAGCTCCGCGTCCAGGGCCAGAAGAGCCGCCGCCAGGTCGCCGTACGGCTGCGGCACGAAAAGGTTGCCGGCCACGGTGGCGAGGCTGCGGACCGGCGGGGAGGCGATCGAGCGCACACAGCCGGACAGGTAGCTCAACCGAGCGTCGTCCTCGATGTCCGCGAGCGTGGTGGCCGCCCCCAGGGCCACGGTGGCGCCGTCGACGTCGATGCCGGACAGTCCCGCCCTGCGCAGGCTGACCAGCCGCAGGTCGCCGCCGGCTTGATCGTTCAGCCGGGCCATCAGATGGGTGCCGCCGCCGAGGGGCATGGCCCCCGTCTGAAGCGCCGCATGAGCCGCCTCGGCGCTCTCAGGCATCTGAACCGATATCAGCATGCACACTCCCATTATCGATATCGATAATTGGAGCATAGGTGGCATGATCTAAGAGTCAAGGGCGCTCTGGGCCCTCAACGTCACAGGAGGCTTGTTGTCGGAACCCACGGGGAACCCGTCCACCGTCCCGCGCTCCGCGCGACCGACGCTGAGCCAGCAGATCCGCGATGGTCTGCTGCAACGGATCGTCGCCGGCGAACTCGGCGAGGGCGACCGGCTGATCGAGACGAAGATCGCCATCGAGTTCGGAACGAGCCAGGCCCCGGTCCGGGAGGCGCTTCGGCAGCTCGAGGGCCTCGGCCTCATCGAGGGCCAGCCTCGTCACGGCAGCCGGGTGCTTCCCTTCGCCGAGCAGACGATCCGCGAGGCGTACATCGTACGGGCGGCACTCGAGGAGACCGCGACGCGGCTCGCCATGCTGGCCGGAACCCTCCCCTTCGACCGGCTGGGGGAGGCTGTCGAGCAGATGCACCGCTGCGCCCGGGACAACGACGTGCACGGCATCGGCCTGGCCAGCGCGCGGTTTCACCGGCACGTCGTGACGGCCGGCGGCAACGGGCTGCTAACCCGCGCCTGGGAGACGCTGCAGATCGAGGCGCGCACGGCCATCGCCCTGATGGTCACCAGGCCGGAACTCGAACGGGTCGCCGATGAGCACCGCGAGCTACTGGACGTCATGCGCGCCGGGGACGTCGAGATGGCCTGCCGTCACGCCCGCGACCACCAGTGGGCCTACGCCGACACGCCGCACGACCCGTACGGAACGCCGAAACATGAGGACTGGAACGTGTGACAGCACCTACGGCGCTTCGGGGACAAACCCGAGGCCTGGCGGGAGCCGCTGCGTGACGGCCTGGCGGGCGCGGAATCGAGGAGGAAGTGGAGATCATCGAAGTGGCCGGCGAGGTTCTGCGGCTGACCGACCCGGAGCAGGCCGGCAAGTACGTGGTCCAGGTGAAGGGCGAAGTGCACGGCTTGGCACAGGGCGACCACCAGGGCGTGACGATGAACTTCGGTACGCCGGGAAAGTCCTCCGATGAGGGCCGATTCTGATCCGCCGTCGCTGTCGGCGCAGGCCGCGCTGATGGCGCTGTCCCGCGTGCGCTGGGGCCGCTCGGGAGGGAGGGTCTGACGAGCGCAGGATGGCGTAGCGGCAGGCGACGCCGGTGAGTACGCCGCCTCCAGCGCCGATCCCCGCGGCATGCCCGCGACACTGCCGCACTCCATCGGCGGCCTCATCGTGCTGCTCCTGATCACGATCCTGTCCGTAGTCAAACCACAGGGCCTGACGCCGTACGGGTGGCGCAAGCAACAGGAGGTTCGACGCACGAAGACCAAGGGTCGGATGGCGACCACCGGATGAACGAAGCGGAGGCCCCAGGCGTGCCTCAGTCTGCTTGGCCGGTAACAGGCGGACGCTGTGGACCACGATCGTCGTCTTGGCGGCCGGCGGTCGGGCTCCGCCACGAACCCACGACCGGTCGAGCACAGGCAAGCAGCGACCGATCGTAGGTGTAGTGGGTGAGGTCGCCGGCTCTCAGTGGCCGTGGTGGTATTGGTGGATCACCGCATGGCCCTTCCCCCGGCCGATCAACCACTTGTTCACGGGCGTGGTCAGCACGAACGCCACCAGCAGGGCCCCGGCCAGGGCCACCCAGAACAGCCAGCTGGTCAGCCCCGCCTCCATGGCGCCGGGCACGGTCAGCATCACCGCGTTGTCCAGGATCTCCATCACCGCGATGGAGATGGTGTCCGCGGCCAGCGCGACCTTCAACGCGGTGCGGAAATCGACACCGGCACGCAGCACACCCCGCATGGTCAACGCGTAGCCGAAGACGAAGGCCAACGCCACGGCCAGCATAACGGTGGCGAGGTTGGACAAACCGACCGAGGTGCCGATGACCATGCCCAGCACTTCGCCGATGGCACAACCGGTCAGGCAATGCAGGGTCGCTTGCGCGGCCATGCCCCAGGTGGCGACGGGTGAGGTGGAAGGGTGGTGCCCGGCGGGTTGGGTCGCATGGTGCGCGTGCTCGTCCTCAGTGTGGGTCGATTCGGGGCTCGCGTGGTGATGACCGCCATGGTCCATGATGATCCTCCTTAGTCGTAGAGTCAGGATTATACGGGTAGGGGGTATATTCCGGAAATTGGTGCGACTGACCACAACCCTCCGCGGTGGTCAGTGCCACCTGTGGGTAGACGGAGTATGGGTGTCGGCGGTGGGTGAAGGTACCACGCCGGCACAGTCCGACCAGCGCGAAGGAGCGCAGTTGCAGCCACCATCGAGTGCGTCATTGCCGACGACCGCGCCTGACCCGGCTGCGAATACCGTTTGTCCTCCGAGCGTGCGGATCCTGTCGGCGAGTCGTGCTCGGCGTGCGGTTGGCGAACGGCGACCGCCCGTCGCCGGGGATGGCGCGGTCTGTTGTGAACCGCCTTCCACTGGATTCATCCTGCATGCGCGATCAGCACGTCGGATGCACGCATGAAGGCCCCGCCACCTCCGCGCGTTGCGCGCCCGGTGATGTATCACCGCTGGTCGCAGATGACGTTCCTGCACTGGCGATATCCGGCCGAGGTGGTGAGGGCGCTCGTGCCGGGCTCGTTGACGGTCGAAACGTTCGACGGGACGGCGTGGGTGGGGCTGACGCCGTTCCGCATGGAAGATGTGCGGATGCCGCGTATGCCGGCACTGCCGTGGTTGTCGAGCTTTCCGGAGACGAATTGCCGCACCTACGTGCGTGACAGTCGCGGGCGCTCAGGTGTCTGGTTCCTGTCGCTGGACGCCGGGCGGCTGGCGGCCGCGATCGGCGGGCGCACTACCTACTGGCTGCCGTACTTCTGGTCGGACATGTCGGTGCACACAGAGGGCGGCCGCAGGCGGTACCGGTGCCGCAGGCGGTGGCCGGGACCGGAAGGGGTGCGGTGCGATGCGGACGTGGCCGTGGGTGCAGCGCTGGCGGAGGACGAACGCGACGAACTGGCCCACTTCCTGACCGCCCGTTACCGTCTGTTCACTGTGGCGGCAGGGCGGCTCGCCGCGGCCGAGACCGAGCATCCCACCTGGCCGTTGCAGCATGCGGAGCTGATCAGCCTGGACCAGGACGTGCTCCACGCTGCCGGCCTTCCGGCCCCGGACAGCGTCCCGATCCTGCACGCCTCGCCCGGCGTGGAGGTGCGGGTAGGGATGTGGAGCTGGTGACACGATCACCGTGATCGCGGCCAGCGCCGGGAGCCCGGCCGCGGTCCCTGGTTACCGGCACGACGTCTGTTCGGCGCCGTGCCGACCGGCTGGATCGGCGCGGACCTGGGCGGGGTCCGGCCGGTCGGCACGGTGGCCGCGTGGGTGCGGCGGCGTGGACAGAAGGCCGCCCTGGCATCGCGGCGCGTGGGCGCGGGCGTGACGGACATCTGCGCTCCCGTCGCCCGCGCAAGTCCCGAGTGGACGCGGCCTAGCGTTGCTGCTGCTGTGGGCTGCTCTGGCTGGGCGGGCCGGTGGGCGCCGATGTCGGTTCGAGCTGGGGCAGCAGGGCGTTGAGCGCCTGCTCGGTTTCCCGGCAGGCCTCTGCGCAGATGCGGCAGTGCTCGTGCCGGCTGCTGTGCTCGGCGCAGGAGTCGCCGCAGGTCTTGGTCGCCTGGATCGCGGCTTGCACTTGTGCGCGGGAAAGGTTGGCGTCATAGCCGGTGTGCCGCGACAGGACCGCTGCGGTGGTCGAGCAGATGGCGGCGCAGTCGAGGTTGTCACGGATGCATCGGCTGAGCATCGGCAACCGGTCGGCGGGCTCCGACAGACACGCGTCGGCGCAGGCCGTACAGGCCTGGGCGCAGGCTTCCAGTGCGTCGATGACACCGGCCAGTTGCCTGTGGTCGAGGTTGATCTGGGCCGGGTAGGCGTCCAGCATCTTCTCTGCGTAGGTCATGGTGACCTCCTTCTTTCGGATGTCCGGAAACGCCTACCCGTCACGGCCACACCCAGGCCTCGATGTGAGGGACAAGGAATCAGATGCCAGGGCGGGGCAGGCCATCCAGGGGGTGGGGCTCGCCCGCCCGATCATCGATCCGACGCCCGTCGCCTGACCATACGGTGACGGCTGGACGGCAGACATGAGCTCACCGGCCTTTCCCGCTGGTGCGGTCAGCATGCCCAATGCTTCCCTTTCCTCGATATCTCCCGTCCGAGGATGGGTTGGGGGTCTGAATACAGCCGGTGAGCGCGCGCGGAACGGGGAACGACCTGCGTAAATGCATTTGTACCGGCCTGGAGCGGCGTCTACCGTGACCAGCCCGGCCGACGAGGGCGGGGCCTCGGCACGCAGGCCGAGCACGGCTCGCGTCGGCACGGTGTTGCCCCCCGGTGCCGGGGTGGACGCCGCTTGCGCGTTGCGCCGGGCGCCTCACACGTCTGCCGCCAGCCCCGCAACACCGTCACGCATGGCGCCGGACTGGCGAGGCCAGGATCATCTCCCGCTCGAGATCACTAGCGAATCACGTCGTTTGGCGAATGATCCGGAAGGTGGGTCTGTCTTCCTGAGCGATGTCTACGTCGAGGGTCTTGTCTTCCAGAAGTGAGGCGGCGGTCGGTTCGAGGTACACGCGGACGCCCTCTGCTTCCAATACTTGATCGTCAGGGTGCGGCCCACTTGAGATCGAGAGTTCAAGAGATCCGGCAGGACCGTCGACAGACGATGATGCGATGCGTAGCCCGGTGTCCGGCGGTGTTTCCGGCTGTGACGTCAGGTCGCGGATGGCTGCGACCGCGTCGGCGGTCAGCGTGAGCACGGCGACTCCTCAGTTGGCGAAACCCCAGGGTCGTGCAAGGAGCGATTGCCCTGTCGCTTGCTCCGAGGTCCTTGCCCACACCCAGAAGCCAATAACCCCAATCATGGTCAAATACTCCCAATTCCGGCGGGTCGCTGGTCTCCTGGGCGACGGCCTACGGTCGCTGCCGAGCCGGCGGCGTGGACCTGCAGGCAATCCGCTGTGGGACGATGTGTCGTGGATGGGCGACGTGCCGGTGGACGCGGTGAAACCGATTTCTATGGAAACGAGCACTGGAACGGTTCCGATCATCACGTTTTGCTGGAATGGTGGTGTTTCGACGGGGATAGAGCTACTGCAGGGATGAGGATGAGATGACTGATGGCATTCGTCATCAGCGTGCGAAGGAACTAGTGTCCTCTTGGCCTGCGGACCGCTACGAAGTCCTGTGTCAGCGTCCTGCGCCTTACCCAGGTTCACGAGATCAGTACCACTTCGCCGAGTATGCGGTGGAATCAGCGCGGGCACTGGAGCAAGCCGGTCTCGTCACTCGTGTGGCTGTGATCAGGATGGAGGATGGCACCATCATCTACGACCCCCTCGCCGGCGTGGAATTGCCTCGAGGGCAGTGGTGACGGTGATGAAGTGCAGGTCCAGGACGCCGCGGCTGGCAGTGTGCTTGCCGATGTCTGGCGACCTCCGAGGGCATGGCGCCGGCGCGGATCCGGATCTTCCGCTCGGCCATCACAGCTGATCGCTGTACCCCTGGGCGCAGGGCGGAGGGACCTTGGCGCCAAGCTGGTCAGCGATCACACCCAGCTGGATCGCGAGGTCCGTCATGTGGCTGAGCAGGCACAACTGGGCCTGCCCAAACGGCCGAGTGCACGCCATGCGCTGACCACCGCCGTCACCGCTAACCCGCGGGCACCGCCGTCTTGGCCATGCCGTGCCATCACCCTTCCGGGAAACGGGACCGATGGCGGGACACGGACACCGGAGCCGGCGGGGGTCAGGCCGGCTCCCGGAAGATGCGCGGTGCGATGTCGTGCAGGTGTCCGACCGCTCTCCTCTATGGACGTACGGCCAGGCCCGACAGAATGAGCGCCCAGACGGCCTCGAAGCTCTCCGCCAGCCCCGGCTCCGACCACTCGGCCGCGTGGGCCGGATTGTGGAAGCGGGACGTCGCATCCAGTACGGCCCGGCCGGTCGCGGCGGGCCCGGCCGGTGCGGCGAACATGCCCTGGGCCACGCCGTCGGCGACGATCTGGGCCAGCTGCCCCGCAAGGGCGTCGACGTGGGCGGCGACCACCTCGCGTGCCTCCATGGTCAAGGCCACGTAGGTGGCGAACAGCTCGGGCTCCTGGCGGGCCATGGTCTGCTTGGCCGTACTGAGCGTGGTAAGCCAGCGGTGCATGCGCTCGGCCACGGGGCCGTCCTCGGCGGCGATCAGCGCGAGCGGGTCGGAGACGCCTTTGAGCCAGCGCTCGGTCACCGCGTCGCGCAGCGCTGCCTTGCTCGCGAAGTGGCGGTAGACGCTGCCGTGGCTCACGCCGAGGGCGCGAGCCACGTCGACCACGGTGGCCTTGCCAGGGCCGTAGCGGCGCAGGACCTCCTCCGCCGCTACGAGGATCCGGGCCGGAGTGAGCGCCGTGTCGGCCATCAGCGCTCACTGTCCAGCACGGCCATCTGGTGGGAGTCGTACCGATCACCCGCGGCGGCCCCGCGCGGCACGACCTGCTCGATCGCGGCCAGGTCGTCGGCGGTCAGCTGCAGGTCGATCGCGCCCACGGCCTCCGTCAGCCGGTCTCGGCGGCGGGCGCCGATCAGCGGGACGATGTCGGTGCCGCGCGACAGCACCCAAGCGATCGCGACCTGCGCGACCGTCGCTCCCTTGGCCTGCCCGATCTCGCGCAGGGCCTCGACCAGGGCGAGGTTGTGGTCCAGGTTCTCGGCGTTGAAGCGGGGGCTGCGCGCGCGGAAGTCGTTCGCGCCGAGGGCCCGCTCCTTCGACCAGTGGCCGCTGAGCAGGCCTCGCGAGAGCACGCCGTAGGCGGTGATGCCAATGCCGAGCTCGCGCGCGGTGGGCAGGATGTCGTCCTCGATGCCGCGTGAGAGCAGGGAGTACTCGATCTGCAGATCGGCGATCGGGTGCACCGCGTGCGCGCGCCGCAGCGTCTCGGCACCGATCTCCGACAGACCGATGTGGCGGATGTGCCCGGCCTTGACCAGCTCGGCCATCGCGCCGACCGTCTCCTCGATCGGCACGGCGGGGTCCAGCCTGGCGGGGCGGTAGATGTCGATGTGGTCGGTGCCCAGGCGGCGCAGCGAGTAGGCGAGGAAGTTGCGCACCGCGGCGGGGCGGGCGTCGAAGCCGACCCAGCCGCCGTCGGGGTCGCGCATCGCGCCGAACTTGACGCTGAGGAGGTAGTCCTCGCGCGGCCGCTCGCGCAGCGCATTGGCGATCAGCAGCTCGTTGTGGCCCATGCCGTAGAAGTCGCCGCTGTCGATCAGCGTGATCCCGGCGTCGAGGGCGGCGTGGATGGTGGCGAGGCTCTCGGCCTCGTCGGCTGGGCCGTACAGGTCTGACATGCCCATGGCGCCGAGACCGAGGTCGGGCACCTGGAGAGAGTTCAAGCTTCGCATAGTGAAAGTATCAGATATGGAATGACAGATGTCAATTTTTGTCAGTTCATGCTGCTCGCCCATCGTGGAGACTCCCTGCCCGTACGGGTATGCGGTGAAGAGAGAGGTGGTTTGCGGCTTCGCGGAGGTGGAGTCAGGCCGGCGGTCGACGGCGAGGTCTGGGCCCGCCGCGTACGTGGAGCCTCCCGGGCTCGTGGAAGACGCCGAACGCGTCGGACAGGACGTCGAGGTCGTCGGTGAGCGGGCCGCGGCGGATCGTCAGGAAGGTTGGCAGCCAGGGCACCAGACGGTCGTACGGCCCGAGATACGGCGGCTGGACAGGGGTGTGCCGCAGCGCGGGCAGGGGCCATGGGGCTCGTCGCGGATCCCGGTGAGCCAGGTGTCACGTGGGGGCACGCAGCCGGCCTTGATCGCTTCTCGCAGAACCCGGCGCATCGCCTCGTACAACGCGGCGCATTCGGTTTCGTCCAGATCTCCCACGGCACGCTGCGGATTGATACGGGCATGCCAGCAAATTTCGTCGGCGAGCAGGTTACCGAGGCCGGCGATGAACGTCTGGTCGGTCAGCACCGACTTGAGCCGCCCCCGGCGACCAGACAGCAACTCGTCGAAGCGCTCGCGGGACACGTCGCGCGCGTCCGGGCCGAGGTCGCCGAGCACCCGCTCGACTTGAATCGCATCGTCGGCAAGGCGGATCCCCTGGAGTTTCCGCATGTCGCGGAAGCGCAGCTCGCCGTCGTCGAACTGCCAGACGACGCGGTCATGCCGGTGCCATGGCTCGTCAGCGGAATGCCAGGACAGTGAACCGGTCATGCCGAAGTGCACCATCAGCACCGGCCCGCCCGCCGGAGCAATCAGCCACTTGCCGTGCCGTCGCGGCCGCTCGAACCGGTGTCCCCGCAGCGCGCCGGCCAGTTGCCGTGCGCTGATGTCGCGAAGGACTCCGGGGTCGCGCACGCGCACGGCCCTGATCGGCTCGCCGGTGTGCTCGGACAGCACCCTGCGGAAGCCCTCCACATCAGGAAGTTCCGGCATGAGGAAAGTCCTGCCCACCCAGCCCCGCCCCATCCCTGAGCCGCTTTCCGTCCTCACCTGTGAAGAAGGTCGAGTGCCCGGCCTCTGCCTCCGTTGTCGCCGAACCAGTCGAAAATCTTCAGCGCTGTCTCGGACAGGCGGTGTTCCCAAAAGCCCTCCTGCCGCTTGAGGTACTGCCTGCCCGGGGCGCGGCTGCCGAGCAGCTCGGACACGGTCACGTGTGAAGCGCTTGCGGTCGAGCTCACCTGCGAAGGCGCGGGCCCGGAGCCCGGTGACGGGCTCCGGGACGATCACTTGCTCCGGTGGACGCGCACGTAGTCGAACTCGGCGTTGACGGCCGGCTGTGCGCCTCCGTGCGCGACCAGGCCGATGCGCGGCGCGGTGTCCTTCGGGAACGTCCACACGCCGCCCCACGTCCACGTCTTGCCGTCGCGGCTGGAGCCGGCGCGGAACTCGTGCTCGCCGTTGGCCGGGTCGACGCGATGGGCGAGCCTGAGCCACGTGGTCTTCGCGGGCGGGCCGGCGATGTTGCCGCCGTACGACAGGCGGCCGGCGAACGGGAGCTCCCTGCCGTACTCCACCTGGCGGGTGTTCCAGATGGCCACCTGGCAGAGGCGGGCGAAGTCGTCGTCGGAGACGTACGCGACCAGGCCCGCCTGCTGGTAGTTGCGTACCGTGTCCTCACCCAGATCCAGGGTCACCTTGGTCTCGACGATGTAGTCGCCCTCGGGCGGGGTGCGGAGCAGCACGCTCGCGGCGTTGGCCGTGCCGACCAGGTCCGATCCCTGGACCGGCCAGCGGAGCACGCCGCCGGTGACGCGTGCGGAGGTGTCCTCGCGTACCCACTGCCAGCCGCGGCCCTCGCCGTCGAACTCGTCGGCGTCGAGCAGTGTGCCGGGGCGAGGGACCGGTGCCGGGCGGGTGACGGGGGTGAACAGCCGCGCCACGCTGACGTTGTCGAAGTCGGCCTGGCCCTCGGCGACCAGCCCGAACGTGCCCGACGGCGGGACGGGGGAGTGGAGACGTACGGTGGCGCGCGGGTCGCCGAGCCGATCGGTCGAGCCGACCTGAGCGCTGATCGTCCGGCCGTCGACCGTGACGGCCAGGTTGCGCCAGGTCGTCGCGGCACCCGGCAGGGCGGCCGTCCGCCGGGCCCCGCCCGCGGTCACGACCAGCTCGTTGCCGGACACCAGCACGGTCGCCCCGCCGATGCGCAGCCCTCCCGACCGGCCGGTCACCCGGAGGTCCGTCTCGGCACGCAGGTCGCCGCCGACGCCCTGCCGGGCGATCAGCGTCGCCGCCTTGCCGTTTCCGGCGCCATGCCGGACATATCCGTCCTGTACGGTCCAACCGTCCGTGCCACGCCACCCCGACAGATCACCCGTGAAACGCTCGTCCACGGACCCCCGCGTGACCGGCACCTCTCCCGACCGCTCGGACGGCCCGGCGCCCGCCCGCAGCACCGGCCAGTCGTCGATCCAGTCCAGCCGGTCCAGCAGCATGGGCCGCTCGTTGATCCCGTAGGGCTCGTCCAGGAACGGATCCGCCCGATCGATCGCGTGGTAAAGCATCCAGTCCTGCCCGGACAGGTCCGTCAGCTGCGAGTGATGACCGGTCCCGATCCAGCGGTTGCCGTTCTGATCCAGGACGGGGGTGCCACCGGCACGGGAGGCGAGCAGCGGTTGTCCTTCGCGATCGACGAACGGCCCGCGCGGGCTGGTGGCTCGCCCGGCCAGGACCGAGTATCCGGTCGTGGGCCCGGCGCAGCAGTTCGCGGACGAGGCCAGCAGGTAGTAGAACCCGTCACGACGTACGACATAGGCGCCCTCGAACTTGTTGTCGATGGCCACCTGCGTCGGCTGGCCCACGGCCCCCAGCCCATCAGGGGTGAGCTCTGTAACCCACAATCCCCCGAAAAATCCGCCGAAGTAGAGATATTTCCGCCCGTCCACATCCGTGAACTGCGCCGGGTCGATCGTGTTCCAGTACGAGTCGCCGGCCGGCCGCGGTGCCACCACGGGAGCGGGCTGATGCGTCCACGGACCCGTCGGAGACGGCGCTGTGGCGACCCCGATCGAGAAGTCCCACGGGTGCGGCGTGCTCGTGGTGTTGGTGACGGTGAAGTACATGACGTACCGCCCGTCGAGGTACCGGACGTCGGGCGCCCACAGCAGGCTGCCGGGCGCGGCGTACGGCGGCAGGTTGTCCTCCCCGAACGCGTCCCCCACGTACGTCCACTCCACGAGATCGCTGGACCGGGCGATGGGCAGCCGGTGGTGCCGGCCTTCCCCTTCCCGCAGCGGATCGGAGGTTCCGTAGGAGTACCAGTAGCCGTCGAGCCCTCGGATGACCGCCGGATCGGCGAAGGTGTCGGCGAACCCGGCAGACACGGGGTTGGCGTACGAGGAGGAGGGGCCGGAGAGTAAGGACAGGACGAGCGAGGCAACCGCTGCGATGCGCATGTATCAGCCCTTCAGCCCACTACGGGAGATGCCTTCGATGACGTAGCGCTGCGTCAGCGCGAACAGGATCAGCACCGGCACGCTGGCCAGCACGGCCCCGGCCATGATCACCGGATAGTCGATCGTGTAAGCGCCCTGCAGGATGGACAGCCCGGGCGGCAAGGTGAAGTAGTCCGGGCTGAAGATCACGAAAATCGGCCAGATGAAGTCGTTCCAGTTGCTCAGGAAGCTCAGCACCGCGAGCGTGGCCAGGGCCGGCTTCGACAGCGGCAACGTGATCCGCAGGAAGATGTGCCAGTGGTTGGCCCCTTCCATGAGCGCCGCCTCATCCAGTTCCCGCGGCAACCCCAGGAAGAACTGCCGCAGGAAGAAGACCCCGAACGCCCCAGCCGCCCCCGGCACGATCAACACGGTCAGGCTGTCGAGCCACCCCAGCGCGTCCACGATGAGGAACGCCGGAATGAGGAAGACGAACCCCGGCACCAGCAACGTCCCCACGATGACGCCGAACATCAGCCGCTTGCCCCGGAACTCCAGCCGGGCCAGCGCGTACGCGGCCAGCGACGACACGACCAGCACGAGCAGCATCTGGCCGGTCGCGGCGATGAGGCTGTTGGCGAACCACCGCAGCACAGGGGTCTGCGTCGTGCCCTCGAAGAGGGTGCCGTACGCCCGGCTGGTCGGCTCGGCCGGCCAGACCGTGGGCGGGACGCGGGTGGCCTCGGTCTGGCTCTTCAGCGAGGTGCCGAGCGCCCACAGCAGCGGCGCCACGAACACCACGGCCAGCGCGACCAGGGCCGTGTACCGCCTCATGACCGCCCCCTGAACAGCCGGAAGTTGATCACGCTGACGACGATCAGGGCGAGCGTGAGCACGTAGCTCATGGCCGAGGCGCTGCCCATTTTGTACTGGCCGAGGCCCTGGTCGAGGATGTACACGATCGCGGTCCTGGTCTCGCCGCCCGGCGCGCCCTGGGTGAGCAGGTACGACTGGCCGAACATGTTCGCCGAGGCCAGAATCGTCGTGGTGACCACGAACAACATGACCGGCCGCAGCCCGGGCAGCGTCACGTGCCGGAACTCGGCCCACCGGCCGGCCCCGTCCACCTTGGCGGCGTCGTACAGATCGCGCGGAATGTCCTGCATGCCCGCCAGATAGATCACACCGTTGAACCCCAGCGTCCACCACACGGTGACGCCGACCAGCGCGACCCACCCCCACGGCAGCGACGTCGTCCACGCGATGTCGGTGCCGAGCAGCCAGTCGACGAGTCCGAGGTTCGGATCGAGCAGCAGTCGCCACATGAGGCAGACGACGGCGACCCCCAGCACGTACGGCGCGAAGAACAGCCCGCGAAAGAACGTCCTGCCCCGGAACGACCGGTTGAGCAGCAGCGCGATCCCGAGCGGCAGCACCACCAGGAACGGCACGCTCAACAGCGTGAACCAGCCGGTGGCCCGCATCGACATCCAGAAATCGGCGTAGACGGCCGACGAGGGATCGAAGAGCGCGGTGTAGTTGTCCAGCCCCACGAACGGCCTGCCCTCGAGCAGGAAGTCCCAGTCGTGCAGGCTCACCCACACCCCGTAGATCGCCGGCGCCAGCACGAACACGCAGAACAACACCAGGTACGGGGCCAGGAACAGGTACGGAGTGGCCCGCCCCGACCAGGCGACCGGCGTCGCCGCCCTGGCCGTGGAGGCCTTCGCGGTGAGCGTGGTCATCAGGCGCCGTACTTCTTCCGGTTCTGCTCGAGGATCTTGTCCGCCTTGGCGGCCGCCTCGGTGAGCGCGTCCTTGGGGCTGTCCTTCAGCAGGATCGCCGCGTTGATGGCCTGGTCCACGACGGCGGAGGCGTCGCCGATGCCGGGCACGGACGGCAGGAAGTACAGGTTGTCGATCTGGGAGCCGATGGCCGCCTGCTCCTTGAGCGCCTGGAACTCGGCGCCGTCGCGGATGGACTTGCGCGCGGGCACCTGCCCCGCCTTGGCCCATTCGATGGAGTGCCCGCTGATCCAGTTGATGAAGACCTTGGCCGCGGTCAGCTTGTTCTGGTCGGGTTTGCGCTGCTTGAAGACCACGAACTGGTGGGAGCCGGCCCAAGCGGCGGGCTCGGCGCCGATCTGGGGCAGCGGCGCCACGCCCCACTCCAGGTCCTTGACCGCGCGCAACGTGTTGATGGACCAGATTCCGTTCCAGTTGAAGGCGGCCTTGCCGTTCTGGAGGGCGATGAGGTCGGCGTCCTGCCCGACGTTCTTGGGGCTGTAGCCCTTGTTGACCAGCTCGACCAGCCAGGTCAGGGCCTGCACGCCGGGCTCCTCGGCGAAGCGGGAGACGCTGGCGTCGTCGGCGAACAACTGCCCGCCGTGCTGGTAGAGCAGGCTGCCGAACTGCATGCTGCCGGTGAACGGGAACGGCGTCGCCCAGTGCCCCTGGATGCCCGCCTGCTTCAGGGCTTCGAGCGCGGCCAGGTACTCCTCGCCGGTCTTGGGCGGGTTTTCGGGGTCGAGCCCGGCCTTGGACAGGACGGTCTTGTTGTAGAACATGCCGAGTGGGTGCACGTCGAGCGGGATGGAGTAGCGAGCGCCCTTGTAGACGCCGGCCTGCCAGACCGGAGGGGAGAAGTCGGCCTCCGTCAGGTTGAGCGACGTGGCCACGTCGTCGAGGGGCAGCACCACCTGACGGGCGGCGTTGGTGGCGACGCTGTCCACGTGCATGATGCCGAGGTCGGGGCCCTGGCCGGCGGCCACCGCCGCGGGGACCTTCGCGTAGTAGTCCGCCCACTGGTAGACGTTCATGGTCACTTTGATGTTGGGGTGGGCGGCGTTGAATTGCTCGATCAGCCGCTTCATGAACGGGCCGTCGCCGCCGGTGAAGCCGTTCCAGAAGGCGAGAGAGACCGCCGGGCCCGTGTACGCCGTGGGGGCTGCCGTCGTCGCCGGCTGCTGAGTGGCCTGTCTCGGCCCGCCGCCCCCGCCGCAACCGGTGAGAACGAGGGCTCCGAGGCCGAGGCCGAGCGCGCGTCGCCGGGTGAGGTTGTCCAGGGACATCTGCATCACACTCCTGACCCATATGGTGATGCCTCGTTCTACATCGTTGTATCTAACGTTGTAAACAGCGCCGCCGGTGTTCGTTACAGCGTTGTAAATCAGACCCGCCCGGGCCGGCCGCCACTTGGACGATGTCCGCGATGAACCCGACCAGGTCGGCGAACCCGGCGTCCGCCCGCACGGACCCGGCCACCGCCGTGAGCAGCGCATCGCGGGTGGGGGAGTGCCGGCAGCACGCGCCGCACAAGCTCGTTCGCCTCTCGCCGAGACGCCGGACGGGTGGGCTAGGGGGATGTGGTTTCGCGGGCGAGGAGGCGGTGAGGCGCGCAGATCTCCTGGGGTGGTTGCCCAGAGGTACCGGCCAGGCGGGTGGCGAGCAGGTTGACGGCGGATTCGGCGATGCCGGTCTTGTCCGGCGCGATCGTCGACAGGCTCGGAGTGGAGAAGCGCCCGTCCTCGATGTCGTCGAACCCGATCAGCGCCACGTCCTGCGGCACCCGTACCCCTCTGGACAGCAGCGTGCGCAGCGCGCCCAGCGCCAGCGTGTCGTTGAAGCAGAAGACCGCGTCGGGCGGCGAGCCCGAGTCGAGCAGCTGCGCCATCGCGGCCGCGCCGTCCGAGCGGTGGAAGTCGCGCACGTACGCCACCGCGTGCGCCGTCAGCGAGGCGTCGGCCAGCGCGCTCTGGAACCCGCGCAATCGCTGCTTGGCCGTCATGGCCGAAGCCGATCGCTGGGCCCCGATGGCGGCGATGCGGCGGCGGCCGAGCTCGATCAGGTGAGTTGTGGCCAGCCGCGCCGCCGCGATGTTGTCCACCGCGATGTGGTCCAGCCGCGAGCGGCCGACCCGCTCGCCGAGCAGGACCATCGGCGTCTGGTCTGTCCTGGCCGCCAGATCGGCGCGAGTGAGCGCGAGCGGGCTGAACAGCAGGCCGTCGATGAGCTGGGCCCTGATGCCCGACACCACCAGCAGCTCCTTGGCCCGCTCGCCCTGGGTCTGGTCGATGAGCACGGTCCATCCGTGCCGGTCGGCCGCCTCGATCACCCGGGTGGCGAGCTCGGCGAAGTAGGGGATGGACAGGTCGGGCACGGCCAGCGCGATCACGCCCGATCGGCCCTGGCGCAGGTTGCGCGCCGACAGGTTGGGCCGGTAGGCCAGCTCGGCGATCGCCGCCTCGACCCTGGTGCGGGTGTCGTGGCTGACGTGCGGGTAGCCGTTAACGACATTGGAGACGGTCTTGACGGACACCCCGGCGTGCTCAGCGACGTCCTTCAGGCGCGGCCGCATGGATCCCCCCTCTGCCAGCTCGGAGAGCACTCTACAGCGAGATTTCCAACGATGGAACAACGGCTATTTACAACGTTGCATACGACGTTGTACGAATGGCAGGACCAGCACCGCGTGAGGAGCCGCCCTGTGAAGAGCGCACGACTGACCCTTGATCCGGCCTTCGAGATCGCTCCGGTGAACCGGCGGCTGTTCGGCTCGTTCGTGGAACACATGGGCCGCTGCGTCTACACGGGGATCTTCGAGCCGGGACACCCGCGCGCCGACGAGCACGGGTTCCGCACCGACGTCCTGGAGCTGACCCGCGAAATGGGCGTGAGCGTGGTGCGCTATCCGGGCGGCAACTTCGTCTCCGGCTACCGCTGGGAGGACGGCGTCGGCCCCGACCGGCCCAGGCGGCTCGATCTGGCCTGGCGGCAGATCGAGACGAACCGGTTCGGACTCGATGAATTCATCTCCTGGACCAGGAGGGCCGGGGTCGAGCCGATGATGGCCGTCAACCTCGGCACCAGGGGCATTCAGGAGGCGTGCGACCTGCTGGAGTACGCCAACCATGCGTCCGGCACGCACTGGTCGGACCTGCGCGTCAAGCATGGCGTCCCGGAGCCGTACGGGATCAAACTCTGGTGCCTGGGCAACGAGATGGACGGGCCCTGGCAGATCGGGCACAAGAGCGCGGACGAGTACGGCCGGCTGGCCAACGAGACCGCCAAGGCCATGCGTCTGGTGGATCCGGGGGTCGAGCTGGTGCTGTGCGGCAGTTCCAACAGCCAGATGCCCACGTTCGGCGCGTGGGAGGCGACCGTGCTGGAGCACGCCTACGACGCGGTCGACTACCTCTCGCTGCACGCCTACTACGAGGAGAACGGCGACCTCGACAGCTTTCTCGCGGCGGCGGTCGACATGGACCGTTTCATCTCGTCGGTGGTCGCGACCGCCGACCACGTCCGGGCCAAGCTGCGCAGGAGCAAGTCGATCAAGCTGTCGTTCGACGAGTGGAACGTCTGGAACCAGAGCCGCTACGAGGGACGCGAGCAGGGCGACTTCGAGGAGGCGCCCGAGCTCATCGAGGACACCTTCACCGCGGCCGACGCCGTGGTGGTCGGTGACTTCCTCATCACGCTGCTGCGCCACGCCGACCGGGTGAGCGTGGCCTGCCAGGCGCAGCTGGCCAACATCATCGCGCCGATCCGCACCTCACCGGGAGGTCCGGCCTGGCGGCAGACGATCTTCCACCCGTTCGCGCTGACCGCCCGCCACACGCGCGGCACCGTGCTGCGGGTGGAGCCGCGCTCTCCCCTGCTGGACACGTCCAGATACGGCGAAGCAGCGCTGCTGTCGAGCGTCGCCACCCTGGACGAGGAGGGCGTGACGATGATTGCGGTCAACAGGAGCGCCCACGAGGAGCTCGAACTGACCGCCGACCTGCGCCCCATCGGTCCGCTCCGGGTGGCGGAGACCCACCTGCTGGCGGCCGGCGCGGACCCGCATGCGACCGAGGTGGCCGTCGTGCCCCTCGCCAACGCGCAGCTCGACGGAGGAGAACTGCGTGCCCTGCTCCCGGCCGCGTCCTGGAGCCTGATCCGTCTCACCTTCCCCAGGGACTGACCCAGCGGGTGCGCAGCTGGAGCGCGAGGTGGGCGGCCGGCCGTCCCGGCACCGCCGGCGGCGGCAGGTCAGTAGACGAAGGGCCAGCCGGCCGCATCGTAGCCGAGCTTGTTGATGCCGAGCCGGGACGAGCCGTCGCCCGCGTACCAGTGGTAGTAGAGGATGTCGCCTTGGGACAGGCGGCCACCGTCGGCGGTGGACCACTCCCACACCTCCAGGGCCTTGCCGCTGTTGCGGTTGATCAGCTTGACGAACCCGTTGTCGGTGTCGGCCACGCGGAACTGCTGGTTGGCGCCGTCGGCAGTGGAGCGGTTGTAGACGTCCATGGCCTTGCCGCTGTGCCGGTTGACCAGCACGTAGGAAGCGTTGGTGTCGATGGTCGCGGCGGTCGCCGGGCCGGAGGCCACGAGCGAATGGCACACCGCGACCAGTGCCACGACGATTGCCGTGACGGCGGTCCTGAAACGGTGGCCGGGCTGTAAGGGACGGGCGGCGGGTGTCTTCATGGGGGTGCCTCTTCCTGTTAGCGCTAACATTTCGGCCTTACTGTGGCGCTAAAAGCCGGTCAAGAGGAGCTGTGAGCAAGTGTTAACGCGGACAATGCGGCCGTCAAGGCCTCTTGTCAGGTTGCAGCCAGGCCGCGCAGCTCATGGGGCCCCGGCAGGCTGGTGCCGGTGCAGGGACCCGCCGTTCCGACACCGATCGTCATGGCGTCGGTCATGCACTGGCTGCCACGCCGTCATCGATCCGCCATGCGGAAGTCACGGCCGGCCGCAATGATCTCGGCATGTTCGCGTCACGCCCTGCCCAGTTAGCCCGCCGCACCGCCGGCATCGCCGCGCTCGCCGTACTCGTGATCACGGGCGCCACCACCACGGCGAACGCCGGCGCGGCGGCCGTCTCGGACGTGCCCGACCGCCGGATCAGGGTCGCGACCTTCAACATCCACCACGCCCAGGGCGTTGACGACAAGCTGAACCTGCAGCGGGTCGCCGATGTGATCAGCACCGGCCAGGCCGACATCGTCGGCCTGCAGGAGGTCGACCGGCACTGGTCGGAGCGGAGCGAGTTCGCCGACCAGGCGTCCTGGCTCGCCGAGCGGCTGCACATGCACGTGGTCTACGGCGCCAACCTCGACCTCGACCCGCTGACCGCCGGCGCGCCACGCCGGCAGTACGGCACCGCGATCCTGTCCCGGTACCCCATCCTCGACTGGGACAACACCCTGCTGCCGCGCTACGACGGCCACGAGCAGCGCGGGCTGCTGCGGGCGCTGGTTCAGGTGCGTGGGGCGCGTGTGCAGGTGTTCAACACCCACCTCCAGCACAACAACGCCAACGAGCGTCTGGAGCAGGTACGCGCCATCCAAACGTTGGTCGCCGCACGCGAGGAGCCGGTGGTGCTCACCGGGGACCTCAACGCCCGCCCCGACGCGCCGGAGATCCGCGCCCTGTCCGACACCCTGTCCGACACCTGGCCCGGGGCGGGCGTGGGCGACGGCTACACGTACCCGGCGACGGGCCCGAGCGCGCGCATCGACTACGTGTTCACCTCGGCCGACGTCCGGGTCGAGTCGGCCGCCGTCGTCCAGAGCGATGCCTCGGACCACCTGCCGCTGTTCGTGGACCTGCTGGTCGGCCGCCGAGACTGATCCCGACGCTGCACCTTTTGGGCGAAGTGTCACATGTGCGCAATCCGGGGGACGCTTGGTGGTCGGCCGCGATCGCTGCGATGGCGGGGTGAACCACCCAGCTGATCCCCTCCCCGCCAATCCCCTCCGGCGTCGCGGCTTCCTCACCGGCATCGGTACCGTCGCCGGACTGGCCGCCCTCAGTCAGGTGCCGCTCGAGGGCACCGCGCTCGCGGCGCCGCGCCTGCGCGGCGACGAATATCCGTTCAAGCTCGGCATCGCCTCGGGCGACCCGACACCCGGCGGCGTGGTGTTGTGGACCCGCCTCGCGCCAGATCCGTTCAGTCCCGACGGCGGCATGCCGAGCCGTGCGGTGCCGGTGGACTGGCAGCTGGCACTGGATGAGAACATGCGGAAGGTCGTCAAACGGGGCACCGTGTCGGCGCTGCCCGAGCTGGCGCACTCGGTGCACGTCGAGGTGGACGGGCTGCCGCCGGGGCGGCACTACTACTACCGATTCCGCTACCGTGGCGACGTCTCCGACGTGGGCCGTACCCGGACCGCGCCCCCCGAGCACGGCGGGCCCGGGTCTCTGAGCTTCGCCTTCGCCTCCTGCCAGGATTGGACGCACGGCTTCTACCCGGCGTACCGGAGCATGGCCGAAGAGGACCTCGACCTGGTGATCCATCTCGGTGACTACGTGTACGAATACGGAGTGCCCGCCGACGGCGGCATGCGCAAGACCGCGACGCCGGACGTGCTCCGCGAGGCCCCGCGGAACCTCGACCGCTGGCGCATGCAATACGCGCTGTACAAGTCGGACCCGGATCTGCAGCGCGCCCACGCCCGCTTCCCGTGGCTGGTCACCTGGGACGACCACGAGGTGGCCAACGACTACGCCGGGGCATACGGCCCGATCGACGCCAACCGGGCAGCGGCCTATAAGGCGTGGTACGAGCACCAGCCCGTAAGCCGCAGGTCGTTGCCCGACGCGGACGGCTCGCTGCGGCTCTACGGCCGCTCCCGCTGGGGCCGCCTGGCGCAGTTCGACCTGCTGGACACCCGGCAGTACCGCAGCGCGCCGCCGTGCGGCTGGGGCGAGGCCCCCGCGTGCGCGGCCGGGAACGACCCGGCCAAGGGCACCATGCTCGGCACCACGCAGGAGCAGTGGCTCCTGGACGGACTGCACGCCTCCAAGGCCCATTGGAACGTGATCGCGACGAGCGTGATGATGGCCCGGCTGGACCACGACGGCCCGACCGGCGACATCATCTGGCACGACGCCTGGGACGGCTACCCGGCCTCACGCAGGGCCATCACCGATACGTTCGTCTCGGCCAAGGTACGCAACCCCATCCTCGTCGCCGGGGACTGGCACTCGACGTTCGTCAATGACATCCACCAGGACTTCGACCGGACTGACTCCCCGGTCGTGGCGACGGAGTTCGTCGGCACGTCGATCTCCACCAACGGGGACGACGAGGTCTACGGGCCCTATTACGGGCCCATGATCAAGTGGAATCCGCACATCAAGTTCTTCGACGGCGACCGCCGCGGTTACGTCACGTGCCGGCTTGACGAGCACGAATGGCGCACCGACCTGCGCATGGTGCCCACCGTCAGCCGGGCCGACGCCGCCGCCACGACCTTCGCCTCATTCGTCGTGGAGGACCGTCGCCCGGGTGCCGTCAGGATCTAGTGCCGCGTCAGGCCACGTTCGCCCTGTTGACGATCTTCCGTAGGCGGGGGTTGTCGGTGTTGCGGTTTCGCCAGGCGATGTAGCGGCGGATCATGCTGCCCTGCTCGCGGTGGCTGGCATGGT